>JBFWPS010000180.1:0-4594 GCA_050249855.1 Gammaproteobacteria bacterium | reverse complement strand
TCGTATTTTGAAATCTCTAGTGCTAACCTTGGAAACATAAGTTGGACGAGCTCATTAGGCATGCTAATTTCAGAAAAGTATTTTTGCAATCTTGTCATGTCATCATAGAGGTTTATCAAAAGATTAGCGTTTAGATAAGGTAAAATTATACTGATATCTTCTAAACGCTTTTTAGAAAAGAATCCACTTTTTTCTTTCTGATAATTTTGAATAGCATCCGAATCAAAAAGATCAGAACTTGAAAAAAACAAACCTATTTCTTTAACTTCAGCTATCCATCCTTCGATCACTTGTATTGGGCTTAAAAAACATAAATCTTGCTTGACTTTACTATCGAAATTATATTTCATCGCATCTAAAGTTAATATGATAGATTTCAGTCGCATACGATCTTCTTCAAAATCTGGCACACCATAGTGATCGCTATCAACAACACGCAGCAAACCATCTTTCGTGAAGAAGCGATTATGTTCGCTATCATCTTCTAGTCGTGTAATAAGAGAGATTATGACTTGTTCAGAAAAATCTTTAATAGATGGAGATATTTCAATATTTTGAGTGAAACAATTATATAACGATTCTCCATCTACATATTCGGAAATTAATACTGGATAATGATTATTTTCTAAAGACCATTTCACCAACTCAATTTCTCGATTAGGCGTGGAAATTAACCGCCTTACCAAAGCATTCAAAGCCAACTCATGACCAGGATATTCAGGATAAACTTTTATAAAAAATTTTTTGCCATTATATTCGACTGGTACGGCAATATGATTACCAGTTTTCCCTTTTAATTCAGGGATATTATCTTTAATATTGAAGCATCCATTTTTTAATATAATCTTTCGTTCCAGCAAGTTATCATAAATATCTTTAGGTAACTTCGTTCTTCCTATTACAGGACCTATTATTTGAACATCACTAGGTTCCTCTGAAATTTTTAGTACCTCCAGTGCTTCTTTCCAAATTTTTGCATCGCGATAACGCCGTTGACGAATACCAGCACAATTCGGTCTATTATATAGTGTCTCTATGATTTTTGATGAATATTTAAAAGAAAATAATGTGTCAATAAATTTTTGACGTCGTTCTCTCAAATCTGCGCCATTTGATGATATCAAATCATAAACAGATAGAATTGCTTCTTCTGTCATTTTACTCAGAACACATAATTTTGCCAAATCAACTATTTCATGATCTGATATAACGTGAGGAATCAAGCAGACATTTTTATCTTTTTCGTCATTCATTTCAAAATAATTTTCCCATATTTTATCTGAAAATAATGGCTTCAATATCCAAGTAAAAATCAAATGCATTACATTAGAAATGTTCACTAATTTAGAAGAAGTCTCAATCTCTAAAGCAGGACTAGTTTCAGACACACTCATTTCCCAACGACGTTGCAATATAAATTGATAACAAAATTTTAGTAACTGCAAATCATGGAGCGCGAATAATTTTGAACTTTCAAGAATCGAATCCATTCTTTCGAAAGTTTCAATTTCTAGATTATTATTTTCTATAATGTAACGAATAGCATTGAGTAACAAAGTTAATGAATGATATCCACTGTAAATTTTACTGTGTCCACTAAAGTCAAAAGATTCAAGGATTGATTTGAATTGAATACCAGACAAGGAACCGGATTGCCAACTTTTTAGAATACGTTTATGTACTTCATGAAAAATATTTTTTCCTTGCATGGCTCTTTTTTGAATCCATGTTTGTTCGTATTCTTTCCAAAGTGTTTGATCTCCACTTATATATGCCATATTTAAATAACTAGTATATAAATCATCAGATAAAGGAGTCATAGTTAAATATTTTTGATAATTCTCAGTGTCACAAGATGAATATTTTTGATAACTTTCAGGATCCCACAAGAGTTTGAGAAATTTTGCTGGTGTATATACATGACTCGTCAATTCGGCTTCGTCGCCATTATCCAGATGAAAATTAGATAGATTATTCAAATTTAAATAGTGTATTTGATATTTAATAAGTCGTAATACATTCTTTACATAAAACTCTAATCCTGGGAAATCATTAAAAGCATGACTAACCATTACAAAGAGATCAAGATCAGAGGTTAATACCGCTTCTTTTCGTGCTAATGATCCCGTAACTACAAAACAAACACGTGGAATAACTTCTTTATTTTTCGGTGATTGTCCAACCCACATTAATGCATTTTCAATCAAGCCTTTATAAAAATAATATAAATATTTATTGCTTTTTTCATATGCGATTTTAGTTTCAACTAGCGTGAATTCTGCTTTTTGTTCACAATACCAATCAATCATTTTTTTTACTTGATTCCAAAATCCATCTTTAATTGGAAAAAGAATCTTTGGGAGTGGTTCTGTTAATTGTGCGGAAGTAATTTCCTTATAAAAGTCTATAAATATTTCAAAATTCTTATTTATAACAAAAGTCAATAAGAGACGAGAAAGAAATCCTGACGCTTTGCATCGGTAGATAGTTAACTTTTGTAATTGA
The DNA here is from genome assembly GCA_050249855.1 of Gammaproteobacteria bacterium. GTDB lineage: Bacteria > Pseudomonadota > Gammaproteobacteria > JBGSLN01 > JBGSLN01 > JBFWPS01. The sequence goes on along the minus strand of JBFWPS010000180.1, from coordinate 2,089 downwards.
TCCTCTGAAGATTCTTCTCTCTCTTTCTGGATCTGTTCAAATACGACTTTTATCGTGCTTTGGAATTCTTGAAGCCCTAGATTAAAACTTTTTTTTAATTTTTCTTCCCACTCGTTAAATTGCTTTTCTAAACTTTTGTAAATCTCTTTCCATATAATGCAATCTTCCTGTGCTGTAATTATTTCTTGAGATTTGATTATGTTTCTTTCTCGATTTTCGTTTAATTGAATTTTTTTATATAAATTAAGTAATTCATGATAATAAAGAGAAATCTTAGGAGACTCAGCATCAAACGCAATTGGCTGATAGTACGATAGCTGGTTTGAAATTAGTGGTAGTAATAAATCTTCATGTTCTGTATCTTTCCATAAGTTAATCACCGCGTCACAATAATTGCGCACATTCAATGAATTATCACCAAAAAGTCCGAAAGACAAAAAATAATCCTGGAGTCTAGAACTTTTGATAAAATCGAACAAATCACATAGCTTATCAATAATATGTACAGCATGTTCTCGATCATTTAATTTATATTGAACAATTAGCTGTATTTGGCGGAGAAGTACGGCAGATTGATCGAGTTTTTCTGTAAACCGTAATGCTTTTAATTGTTGCACTTCTTGAATTGCTTTCTCACGCATAATTGCTCGCCTACATGCCTATTCCAACATAGAAGAATAATGATCGATAAAGATCTGATTGAAAGATAAGTTTTTATCTAGCGGAATGCCACCAAAAGTTGATTTTCGATCTGATTCATTGGATTGCACAATAATTTTTGCCAGGCATATTTTAAAATAGCTTTTTATTACTCTTAATACAGCTCTATCAAATATGCCTCGAGGCATCTTCCCTATTAATAGTACTAGATTAATTTGGACTATTTTTTGTGCTTTATTGCTATCGATTGTTTTTAAATTACACATTATTTGATCTTATGAATTTTTTTCTTACTTAATAATTAAGATATTATATATTTAGTAGCATGTCTGTCACTTATTATTAGTTATTTAATAAATTAAAAAAGCACTAAAATGAGACTTATTCTTACAATCTTTGAAAGTTTAATAAAACCTGCTCCACTAATTAACTGTGCATAAAGTTATTCAATCTTACTATTTGTTTCAGTGAAAGGTTTAACTACATTAACAGCGCTACCTAAAAGATAATGTTTCAAATTATCTACTACGATATTCAGCAATCTTTCTCTGGCTCTTTTAGTTGCCCAAGCAATATGGGGGGTAATAATACAATTTCTTAAATTAAATAGTGGATTATGAGGTTCTGGTGGTTCTTGTGATAAAACGTCTAGACCTGCAGCATAAAGATAACCAAACTTCAATGCATTCGCTAAAGCATTTTCATCCACAAGCCCACCTCTACTGGTATTAATAAAAATTGCATCACGTTTCATCAATGCAAAAGTATCTGCATTCATTAAATGATTGGTTTTTTCAGTGAGTGGGCAATGCAATGAAACAATATCTGAATTTGAAAGTAAGGTTTCAAAATCTTCAAAATGCACCCAAGGAAATTGATTGGGATCAGGTGTGCGTGTAAAAACATGAACTTGCATATCAAAAGCTTTTGCTAAATGAGCCACTCGTTTACCAATATTCCCAAACCCAACAATACCAATACTCATCCCTTCCAGTTCAAATAAAGGATGTTCCCAATATGCAAAAGTTTTTGACTGCGCCCATTTGCCCGAATGAACAGAAATAGAATGATCGCCCGCACGATTAGTGATTTCTAATAATAATGCAAATGTTAATTGTGCAACTGCATTCGTACTATATTCAGGCACATTCGTTACAATCACATTTTGTGAGGTTGCCGCCTCACAATCTACAATATTATAACCAGTTGCTGTTACACCAATATATTTCAAGTGAGGCAATTGTTTTAAAGTCGCCAAATTAAATGGCACTTTATTTGTAATAATCACTTCTGCGTCATGACAACGTTCAATGATTTGTTCATGAGGCGTTGCGTCGTAAATATCACACGAGCCAAGGTTTTTTAAATCATCCCAAGAAAGATCACCAGGATTAAGTGTTGCGCCATCTGTAATTACGATTTTAGTCAT
>JBFWPS010000179.1:0-4595 GCA_050249855.1 Gammaproteobacteria bacterium | reverse complement strand
TTGATAATTTTAAGGGTCAATCATTTGCTGAAATTGCAGCAAGGCTTGCTAATAAACGTGTGCCTGAAGTTGATATGCACGGCATCGCAGAGGAAGCTGCGACGTTAGAACACATCGATTTTGGTGATAAAGCATTAGAAGTTCTTTTGAATAAATATCCTGATATTTTTGAAAAACTAGAAGAATTCGGTTATTTTGATTCTGATAAGAAGGGTTTTGTCCTAGAAAATGGTTCTATATTAACGCTTGGTGAGTTGATTGCATTGATGGGAGATTATTTTGCTGATCCTAAGTTACCTATTAGCGTTACTTTAGATCCTAAAAATACACCAGCAGCTACCTTAATAAAGGATAAATCACCCACGAAACAATATTTACTCGAGCGTGTGGCAAGATTTGCTTATACGTATTCATTACTCGCATATGAAGGAATAGATAACAAAGCAGCTAGACAAATTTTAAGATTATTAGCATTGTTTAAACAGGAGCAAGATAAAATTGATGATGAGCTTGCTAAACAGAAAAATGCAGCAGAACCAAAAACACGACCTGAAATAATGCATGATTCCACAATGGAATTAACACCTACGTATTCTGAAATTCTTAGTAATCCTCCCAATCCTTCCTTGTTGAAACGTGCGATTATTGCATTTTTACCGGCAGCATTACACAGTCGATATACTGACTTGCTTAAAACAAATTATGATCATTTCTATCCTTTTGCAAAAGCAGCATATAAAGCAGGTCATACTTTAGCTTGTCATTTAGCTGTATTAGCTCACGAGCAGAGTGATGAAAATGAACAATATCGTATTTTAAATTTAGCAATGACTGTAGAGGCTGCTGCAGGTCACTATTCTACCGATTTATTTTCAGCAGGACACATGCGTGTTTTACGAGAGGAATTAGTATCATACGCAAGGGAAGACAAATATCATGTTGAACGCTCATATTTAGATACTGCTAGACAAGCTATTATTGATACTGCGGTTAATCAGTTTGGCAAAGAGATTAGAGGTAATATCTTAGTTCATGAACAACATGAGTTTGATGGTAATCAGGGTTTATGGGTTTGGAGCAATGCTCATCCTACACCATGGTTAGCTTTTGGTGATAATCAATTTTTTGAAGACAAAAGCGATGAGAATCGTCAGCAAGCGGTTAATATGGTGATAGCAGGTTTTGTAGATGTAATTGATGCTTTTAAGAAAGGGCCAGCATACAGACCTAGTAAATTTTATCGTAATCATTGGCCTATATTAATGCCAACGAAAGATGAATATAATAAAGCGAAAACTGTGATGGCTGCAGCTGAAAGTTCTAATGCACCAACTAGACCTACTGCTAAAGAAGTTGAATATGCAGCAGCGATTGCTAGTGTTAAACTTGCTCATTTAAATCATTCATCTATGTTTCGTGTTAAACCTGGTAGCAATGAAGTTCAACGATTAGTAAATCTTAAAGATACCAATTGTACAACTTATCGTGAACACTGGGATCCAAGAGAAGCATTAGATGAATTAGAAGTTAATTTATTGGCTGAGGGTGCTCAAGCCGCTGGGATACTTATTCCAAGTGTATTTACAAGATAAATAGTAATTTTTAGCGGGACTGATGTCTTATATAATGTAATGAAATCAATCCCGCTAAATTACAATCCAAGATTGCTTAAGTAGCGTTGTAAATTCAGATAATTTAGTTTAACGAGAATGGAAGTTATCAAAGCCATTATTTTTAAGTTTTTTTAAAGCTTATCATACCAAGCAACACTAAGATCATTTTTTAAATCCACAGCTGCAGGTAAGTTATTTAGCATTGGCATAGCTTTTAAAAGTTCACGATGTAAAAAATCATTTTGCTCAGAAAATTCTTTTAAACGTGTACTGACGACACCTTGAATATAATTTGTGGCTTTTCTAATATGGATTTTTGTGCTGCGTTTTTTCGGATATACGTTTTTCAATTTCTTAAATTATATCAGTCATTAGTTGAAAATGAGTAAACATAACCTTCGCCCGTGCTTCGTCGTTATAATACTTTGGATCATTTGAAGTCTTGTTTGCAAATGCTTCTAGTTTCCCTAGCGTTTGAAATAAAAATTGTGCTAAGGGATGTGAGAATTTTTCATATTTAAAATGATCCTCCAGTGGATCACCCATATCTTTAAACAGTGCAGTTAGATTAACCTCGCGTCCTTTATACATAACTTTGTCTCATTTTTAGATTTAGTTAAGAATCAATTAAATTATACAATTTACACCAAGCCATGTTATGCAAACAAAACCAAGAAACAATGATACAGACAATTCTGACAATGAATTAAAAGCATTATCAGATACTGCTGAAAATAGCAAAACACAGTTAGATGAAAGCAACAGCCAAGATAATGAAGTAACCGCTTTTATTAAAACTAAGAAATAAGTACAACCGACCATGATGGATGGTTTAAATTTTTAATAGCAAGTGATCTAAAAGGAGGTTTATATGCGATTTAAATATGACCACAAATTAATGACTGAACTAACGCTTCGATGGAAAGAAACAACCGTTACTGATAAAAAAAATAATATAACATTTGAAGAAATAGAGCCAAATAAAGTCAGGATTTATGTATGCGCACCACTCGCCATTATCGGAAAACCTAGTTTTTTTGCTGATCCTAAATTCTTTCAGGAACATGCTATCCCTGCTTTACAAAATGCTGAAACCGTTTTTATCTGTAAAACGCTGGCTAGCGCGCAAAAAATTAATGGTGCTAGTCCCGCTACTTTTGGGATCTATGAATTAGTTGTGCCAAAAGATTGGCTCTCGACAAATGAACAGAAAAAAATCTCTTTCTCATCTGAAGCAGTACTAACACCTCAACATATTATTAATTTATATTTATTTGATCAAAAAACCAGAAAAACCACATTGATCTCAAATTCAAAATCCACGGCTTCAGCTCTATCAAAACCTTATAATAATAAAATATGATTAGAAAATGTTACAGGTCACTGATGCTTTCATGGCAATAAAATGAAGGAAATGAGCTATGACAAAATCCTATAAAGTAGTACCAATTGCATTTAACATTCAACTTGATGTCCCCGCTCTATTTTTTCCAGACGCTGATAATGACGATAATACATTTGATACACTAGAAAAAGCTCAAAGTTATATAAAGCGCATTAAAAATGGTTCCACTCTCTACAATGGCTTTAATAATTTTCCTTTTGCTATTGTTGAATATATAAATGGAAATGGACAGTTAGTTTATGTTGAATATGCTGACTATTGTCTCAAGCAGTATCCCATTAGCAAATAACACGAACAAGTTAAGCAAAGAAATTGATAAAATAATAAATTCTCTATGGCCCTTGCTTTGCAGGAATATCAAGATCTGCTTCAGCAATGAGTGGCACTTGTTTTAATAACTCCACTGCACGATTGGCACAGGGGAAAAATGCTTCATCGTGCGCGATATTATTAACAAATTGTCGACGATAAAAATCAACATTTACCGAAATATAACCATGACGATCACCACCAATAAAACAATTTTTTGCACGATTTATCAAAGCTTGAATCGCACCTTTACTTCCCTGTGTAAAATAAAGTGCTTTGACCATTCCATTGGGTGTACTCACCTCACCTAAATCAACAGAAAATGAATAGGAAGTACCTGCTGTATTAAACATTGATATTCTCCTCTCAGCCTCATAATAAATTTAAACGTTATTTTTTAAGTTTCAAATTAATGTATAATTAACTTCTGCTATTTATACTGCATGTATTCATATCTAGTTACATTTTTATTTGTGGTGTACTGATATTCTCACTCGTGATTGCTTGTCCTGGATCTAAAATTTTGAGTTTGACTGATTGTGCCTCACCATTATAAGAAGTAACAGCTTCTGCATTTTGCATTTGAATTTTATGACTGCTTTGAAATCGATTCAAAGCATCACGTTCAATCGCATGCATCGAAGTCGCTTCAACTTTAACATATGAAATAGAACTATAAGGAGGCATGTGTGTGCCGAAATGTCTTGCACAAAATAAAATTGCATTTGTTTTTTTATTATCACTCTTTTCCCATTCTATATGGAAACGAAATACTTTCTGGTCATTAGGCCCTTTTGGTACAATTACTTGGCCAGATGCTTCTTGAAAGTGATCATTAACAAAATCATAACCATAAGTTGCATTCTCTTTTAAAAAATCAGTACTTTGTTTAAAAGCAAGTGCTATCTGATAAAGGCGATCTAAATTTCTAAAATGTTCCTCGCATTGAGAAAATATAGATTGAAAATAAGGACTCTCTGTAAATTTTTTCTGAACGTATGAGGCACCCTCTGCCCGTTGTGACAATACAAATCGACCATATTCAACAGCTTCATAAGCTTGGATCCAATTTGCGAGGAAAGGTGCCGCTTGTAAAATAAATGCCGTTGAAGAATTACCAGAAAAAACACGCATCTTTTCGATGGATTCTGTTAATTGTTCTTGTATTTTTTTAATCGAATCTAGTCCATTTAAATATCTTTCTTCACTAGAATAATAATCTAACAAATTATAAACGCGTGCTCTTGCTTCAGCCATCGCTTGTTTTA
>JBFWPS010000178.1:0-4617 GCA_050249855.1 Gammaproteobacteria bacterium | reverse complement strand
TCAGCAGGATATCTCTTATTTTCTCTGTCAATTAAATATTGCTTAAATGCAATTAATAACGCTACCTCTGATTTCTGATGCGGCTTGATGCTAGAAGATTTCTTAACATTTTTTATTAACAGACACCCTTGGTTTAATAGCTGAGCAAAATTGCTATCAAACAAAAGCCTATTAGATGGTTGTCCATCAAAACAATCTGCAATACGAGCTAAATATTTTGCTGTTCGATATAACATCTCACCAGCTATCCGCACTTGTTGATTTTTATCTTGCACATTATCAGCAAAATGTTGCTTATAATGTTTACCATGTAACAAATAAGATCCAATTTGTTGCAAAATCGAGCACAAAATAACATGCTTCTTTATTGACAAATTCTGGACACTTTGTTCGCGATACACCGTGTCACATAATGCACTGAAATTCACATAAGCTTCGTGAGCATATAAACTGGCTTCAATTTGTGCCTGCTGCAATTCGTTTAATCCTTGACTATACTTTTGAAGAGACTTTACATAATCATTTAGCACGCGCTTATAAGCATCTAACGCCGGTATCTTTTCCTCCGTCTTTGCTTGTTGAATTGCAGCATCAATCACCTGCACAACAACAGCTGGAAGGTTTGCTTTACTTGCTTCTAGCTGCTCTATTTTGTTAACAACTTCGCTAAGTTGTTTTTTGCTATTCAGAATTTTATTTCTTAAAACAGCAAACTGATTAGATTGGTCTACTGTGGCCTGTGCCTGTGCTACCAAGAGTAACTTCTCAACATAAAGTTTATTCTTCGCTTGTATCCACTGATCTTCTTGTTGATTCTTCGATAATCCTGGATCAGTTTGTATAGAACGACTCAAACTTTGTTTATAGTCTTGATACCATTTATCCACACGTATTAATGCCCCCTTCATAATCTTTCGAAAATTCACTCGATTTTGATTATCATTGCCAAAATTATACTGCTTAAAGTGATCGCTAAATTTTTTCCATTCTTTCTTTCCACCCTCATCATCGCCACAGTATTCTCGTATGGAAAACAAGCTTGCTGCCAACTCTAGCGTTTCTTTCTTTTGTTTATAATCACCTGTTACCTCACCCGTGTACTGATTTGACTCTCCAGCATAAAAATCTCTTTTCGTGTATTTTACATAGGCTGACTTATCAGACGCTTCTAAGCCTGATAACAGCTCTTCCGTTAACAAGTAACTTTTTAAAAACTTTATTTGTTGACGATAGGTATGTTGTGTTTGATTCAATTCAGAAGTTAGCACCATATAACTATCTTTAGCATAAGCATTACTATCTCTGCTTAATGCCCCCGTTAAACCTACTCTGTCCATATTTAATTGATTGAAGTAGTGAACCACTAAAGCTTGTATTACCATGCTTAAATCACCCTGAGCTGGAATCGTTAAACCAGAGATTGGTTTGATTTTTCCCCTTAAGCCTTCATCGCAAAACATAACCTCGATGCTTGTATCAATATCCGAGATCAAATCCCTACTACCAGGAGATTTCACAGCAAGCACTAACAAAATCTTGCCATCCAAGTCTGATTCTTTACCTAATATCTGTAACTTGCGATATACCAATTTATGAGCAGTAGCATCCGAATTAACACCCATATTTCCCCAGTCAATCTTGTAATTAAACCTTTTCTCAGGTTTCTCTTTTCCATTGTCGCCAAAAATGCTTTGTAAAGCTAGATAATAAAAATCTCTGTCTAATTCATCTCGCGATTTAATCAAGGCATTTACAAATGTCTCGTGATCCTTACTGGCACTATCCACTGATAAAACAAAATGTTGCAGTAAATCTCGCCAAGCGCAATAAGGCTCGCTTTCCGAAACGCGTAATCTAGCTAGTGATTGAAATCGAGCAATAGGCGTTGTATGCGTTTGCAAAAATGTTTTGGTGTCAAGTGCATTTAACATAGCAGCTGCTACTATAGGGTTTAATGTGGTATTGTTATTCTGAGTATGATCATAAAAAATTTTCCTTATTCTATCTTTCTTATCCTTCAATTCTTTATTATTAGGGCTATCCAAAAACTCTAGCGCTGATTGATTGTTATGGTTCTTTAATTTGTGATCAACTTTGTGATCCCTTAACAAAATTTCTATTAACTTTGGATGGTAATATTGAACCGCTAGATGCAGTGCAGTGTTCCAATTAGCATCTTTCTGCTTATCGAGCTTTAAAGTGTCCAAATCGTTTCTATAAACTTCTCTCAATAGAAATTCTGCAATATCACTTTTTTGATGGACTATCGCCAACATTAAACCATTTCTATGTCGGTCACTATTCTCCCGATCTACTATTTGCTCATAAATCGAAGAATCTAAAGATAAAAGGTGACTGACTATTTCAACTGTTGACTCAGGGAAACAACACGCGGATAGAAAAGCAGTAAAACCGTTATTATTTCTTAAACTAAGAAGAAAAGGAGCATCATCTAAAATTGCCTTTGAAGTAAGCAGTTTGACAGTACTTATGTGACCACGACAAACTGCCTTTATTAGCGCAGTATCTCCATTGCTCGATTGCATTTCACTATTTATACCTCTACTTAGCAAATAATGTACTGTTGCGCAATCATTTCTTTCAGCCGCTAGCATAAGTAATGTATTTCTTTCTTCGTCTCTTGCATCTAATAAACGCGGTTCTCCTTCGATTAGTCCTCTCACCAATTCAAAGTTCTTATCTTTTACCGCGGATAAAACATCTTTCACGTTATCAAAAGATTGTTTGCCCAAATCAGAGCGCTTAAGAAACTCATATAACTCTTTAGCGTAGATTGTATTAACTGTTGCAGTAGTGATTTGAATATTGATTAAGTGATCAAAAATACCAGGGAATGTTTGTATTAGACTACGTTTAATGATTAAAAGAAAATCTTTTAAAATAAACAAATCAAGCGTACACATATACTTATCATGAGTAATAATTATATTTTGATTTTCATTAGAAAAAGATAAGGTCCAAGAGGATAACTCATTAGAAATTTTATCAATCTTACTATTAAAAGATCTCAATTTTTCATGTGATGAAAAATCAGGTGTGGTTTTTGCTAAACTGTTAGGTGACTTCCTTATAACTTCTAAGGATCTTCTCGATGTTATCGGAGAACTACGCGCTCTGACTCGAAACACCATTTGCGGTATACTTTTCCCTTCTAATATTTTTTTGATACGTTTTGGAACATCACCACCATTTCTCTCAAAACATTCCTTAGATCTAATAAGATAATCACGATTATTTGGAAAACTAGTTTCGCTATAAATTTTAGATAATTGCCAGTGCGCATTGGAGAGTAAATAATAATGAACACCTGTTGGATTAGTTCTCACAGTTTCTTCGAAAGAACTCATTACTTCTAGGCATTTATTCAAACCTGCCGCCGACTTTATTAGACAGATTAGTTTAAGATAATATGCGTAGATCTTCGCAGAAATAACTACTACTCCGTATTTCACAAGATCCTTAATAGGTTTTTCCTGATTCAGTGCGTCAATCGCAGTATGAATAACAACAGGGCCCGAAGATAACGCGCAAGCTGTATCAAGCTGGATAATTGCTTTAGTTAACTCTCCTTGCTGCAAAAAAAAGTTAGCATATTCAACCAACGTAGCTTGAGCCTGGCCTTGTGTACATTTCAATGCTATTTGAAAATTTTCTTCGGCATCTTTGTAGTAATCACTTGCTTTAGAATCTCCCATTTCTTCTAAACGTTTTGCATGGACATAGCATAGACAGGCATAGTTGTGGTAAAACCATGCATCATTGGGACGTTTTTGATAAGCATGTTTTTCAATAGTTTTTTTAAACTTCTCTATTAACCTCTCCAAGGGAACTGGGACAAACAAAGCTAGTACCAGTAACCCGTAAACTTTAATAAAAACATCAGGAGAAGAAGCTTCTGGCTTAAGGCACTCGTAAGAGTTCTTGAAGTCTTCACGAGCCTCATCATAGTTCTCACAAACATGTTCCACCAACGATCGAATAAAATACCCTTTTGCTAAAAAAATAGCCTTCGCATTGGGATTAGAAACCTGCGTCTTAAAAAAGACCGTCTCTGCATCATTCAATAATTGAGTACGATTTTCTTGAATATAACGAACATTACCTAAAGTTTCATCTTCATCAAAACTATTATCAATCCTTCGCAATTCGTCATTTGATAAATGTTGCCCCAAGCTTGGCAAAGCTTGCCTCAAACTAAACGCCGAACCTTGGTAGTCTAAAAACCTATTTTTATATTCTAAGTAGTAACGTTTGCTATCAGACTTTTTCCCCTGTTTCAAGGTACACAAATATTGCCAGAAAATAATTCGAGATAAACGCGGATGCGAAGAAGACAAAAATTTTTCGAAAGTCGTCCTACTTTTAGAAAAGTAGTCATAGGCTGATTCTATCTTAGCATCAATGTAGTCAACGATACCGAGAACCAAAAGAGTTTTAGCAACTTCCGGGTGGTCACTGGAAAATATAACCTCAAATTTATTTTTGGCTTTTTCCAAAATTTCCCTAGCTTTGTTTAATTCCAGCGAATCCAAATTCGTCATCCCATGTACTAAATAAGCCTGCGCAACCTCTGTTGGTTTGTTCTCAGCCGCTTGT
>JBFWPS010000177.1:0-4634 GCA_050249855.1 Gammaproteobacteria bacterium | reverse complement strand
ATGTCGTATCAGCCTTATTTGCCAAAAGAAGTTTTACAGCTGGTACTTCACCTTCTTGTGCTGCCATCATTAAAGGTGTTGTGCCATCATGCATTTGAATATTAACATCAACGCCACATCTTAATAAGAGCGTGATTAATTCTGTATTGCCGTAAGACGCTGCAGCATGTAAAGCTGTTGAACCGTCGATACATACTAGTTTGGGATTTGCATTTTTAGAAAGCAGAAATCTTACTGCGTTCGTGTTATTTTTTAATGATGCTAAGTATAATGCATTTTGTCCGAACATATTTTGAATATCAATCGGAGCTCCTAAATTTACGAATCGTTCTAGCAATTTAAAATCAACGTCTGTTCCACTTTTATTAGATTTTCTACTCGGTGCGATACGTGGTGAGTCAACTATCTCTTTCCTAATTCGATTGAGTTCTTTAAATGTTTGATTGGGCGGTGGCATGATACAGGCTGCTGTAATTAACCCATGACCATCATCATCTCTAAACTTCGGATCAAATCTCGGATGATTTATAAATAAATCGATTATCATTGGTTTATTGCAACTTATAGCAGTGAAAATGCCAGATTGAATATCAAAGAGAGAGCATTTTTGTAAAAATAATTTAACGAATTCAATTTTGCCAAATTGAACGGCAAGATGAAATGCCGAACCTTCAGGTTCAACTGTTGCATTAGGATCAGCTTCAAATTGTAATAGTAATCTTGCGACCGCTAAGTCTCTTTGTTTCGTTTCTGGTTTTGTTAAGCTAACAAGACGATGAAGATAATTAGTTGTTTTCCCTAGCTCTATATGTATTACATAATTTGGATTAGCTTTTCTTTCTAATAAAAGTTTTACTTTTTCTATCTCATAACGGGCAGAAGCAACAGATAATGCAGTTTCATTCTTTGGTGTTACTTGTTCTATGTTCGCACCCTTATCCAGTAATTGTCGCATTTGTTCGACACTACCTGAACATGTTGCTTGGTAGAGTGGAAAGACTCCATCTAAATTTGGACAAGGTTTATCAAGATCAGTTAGTGGGTCATTAACAAGTAGTTGAAAAATAGGATTAAGTTCAGAACCAGCTAAACTGATCATTAAAGGTGTCGCATTTTGGCAACCTATTAAATTTCGATCTGCGCCATGACGAAGAAGCGTTTTAATATTGTTTAAACTAAAAGGATACATTTGTATTGCTTTAGTCAGTGGCGTGCTATTAGTACTTGAAAAATAATTAACATCAGCACCATTTGTTAAAAGCCACTGAACTGTAATTTCATCTAGCCCATCAATTGCTTTTTCGAGTAAGGTTGTTTTTGAACGATCTTCATGATTAAGATTTGGTTTTGGATCACTGTTTTCAAGTAAAAATTTTGCAGCATCAAATTTTCTGCGTTCTAATAAATGTTGTAAGCAGGTTTTGCCATGAGGATCGTTTACATCTGTTTCAAATATTTTTAAGGTATTCTCTAAGCGCTTTAGTTTCTCTGCTTTGGTAGTTTCATTTGTGCTTGGATCACAAATTGTGATTACAGTTTGTACGAACGATTCCATGTTACGTTCATCAATCTTTTGAATTTTGGGCATTTTGTAAGATCCGAATAGAATAAGATAGCATTTTATTATAAAGTGAACATATTGTAAAGTAGTAGAACATATGTTGGGGGTCACGTCTTGAAAAAAGCGATGATTCAAGACGTGACCCCTCAAGCTGTCTACTATATATGAAGGTGCTTTTTAATTCTTTTGTAGACTTCTTCTTGATCATTTTTATCTAAATGACCCAGTTTTTTAATAACTAATCGTTCATCTATACTAAATATTTTTTGTCGTACTATTGATGCAGCAGTTAATCCAGTTTGATCTAATGATTTAATTTGATAGTCACTTGACCAAGCACTATTTTTAGCACTAGTGACTATGAGTAGTGTTATGTGTTTAGTATCTATTTGATGTTGATGTGAACTTATAACTAATGCAGGTCTGCGTTTATTTTGTGGTTTATCAGTAAAAGGAAATGGAACTGCTATGATAGAAAAAGGTTCATAAGTCATGATAAGCCTCATCATCTGCTTCTGATTCCCATTCAGTCATCGTAGATGAAAGTGCTTTATGATAGGGATAATCAAAAGGTTCTGCTTTGCTAATAACTGCTTGATGATTTTTAACTTCGAAAAGTAATACGTCACCTGCTTTTAGATGTAAAGCTTCTCTAACTTCAGCCGGTATAGTGGCTTGACCTTTGGATGTAATTTTTGATGCTAGCATTGGTATAGTCCTTGCTGTAATAAAGTAATACGGTATTACAGTAAGTATAGCAGACATCCGTGACTTCGGGAAGACATAATGCTCAATTCGTTCGTGATAATAAGCTATTCATATGTGCTTTCTGCATTTCATTCTATGGCGTAATTTTGTCGTGGAAAAATTGGAATGTTCCAGATTAGAGGATATTATATTCCATATTTGACGGACTTTTTTTTACTTTAACGGTAATAATAAAATGAAGAAAGACTTCATATTTGGGCTGTGGCAATTCGGAGCTGAGATAGTTTAAATATTCAGTACTGGATTGCCACGACCTGCAAAAAGCGCAGGTCTCGCAATGACAGCGCTGTATACAAATATACTTTGTCCAGCAGCACTTTGGTGGGCACGTGCTACATAGATTGTTTTTAGGTTTTAACTCCATGCATACGCACTTTGCCCACCCTACAGACAACTACAGAGGAATTACTCTTCATCCCACTTCAATGCACCGCCGGTTTGATATTCAATCACGCGGGTTTCGAAGAAGTTCTTTTCTTTTTTGAGGTCCATCATTTCACTCATCCAAGGGAATGGATTGGTGGCTCCAGGATATTGTTCAGGTAAACCAATTTGTGCGAAACGACGGTTTGCAATATATTGTAAATAATCGCGGAACATACTGGCATTTAATCCTAAAATACCACGAGGCATGGTATCAACGGCATATTGATATTCTAACTCAACACCTTCTTTGATCATTTTAATCATTTCAGCTTGAAATTCTGGTGTCCATAAATGTGGATTTTCAATTTTGATTTGATTGATAACATCGATACCAAAATTCATATGCATCGATTCATCACGTAAAATATATTGAAATTGTTCTGCTGTACCAGTCATTTTATTACGACGACCCATCGATAATATTTGTGTAAAGCCTACATAGAAGAAAATGCCTTCAAATACTACATAAAATGCGATTAAATCACGTAATAAACGTTGATCATTTTCAGGTGTACCCGTATGGAAATTGGGATCACATAAACTTTCGGTGAAGGGTAGGGCCCATATAGCTTTTTTAGCAACTGAAGGAATTTCACGATACATATTAAATACTTCAGCTTCATCCATGCCTAAACTTTGAATCACGTGTTGGTAAGCATGCGTATGTAATGCTTCTTCAAATGCTTGTCTTAGTAAGTATTGGCGACATTCAGGATTCGTAATATGTCTATAAACGGCTAATACTAAATTATTGGCAACTAAAGAATCTGCCGTTGCAAAAAATCCTAAGTTTCTTTTGATAATGATGAGCTCATCTTCAGTTAAACCATTGGGATCACGATAGATTGCAACATCTGCTGCCATATTGATTTCATTGGGCATCCAATGATTATTACAAGCATCTAAATATTTTTGCCATGCCCATTTATATTTAAATGGAACGAGTTGGTTGAGATCCGCTCTACAGTTAATGATTTGTTTATCATCTACTTGAATTCGTGCAGCACCCATTTCAATCGATTCTAAACCAGTTGCACCTGCAATTGGCGTATGTAAGTTTGTCATGTTAGCGTGTAAAACATGTGGGGCAGCTGGGCTAGCTTGATGTTTTTCATCCCATGATAGTATAGACATATTTATTCTTCTCCTTATATAAGTCTTATTGGCATGCTTCGCAATCTGGATCATCTATATTACAAACATTCTCAGTTTCAGTAATAAGTTTAACAGCATTTAAAGTACCTTCATTGATAGTAGATTTTTCAGTACCTGTTGCAGCGAGTGTACGTAGATAATAAGTTGTTTTAAGACCGCGTAACCAAGCCATGCGATATAATAAATCTAATTTTTTACCTGAGGGTTCGGCCATATAAAGATTCAATGATTGCGCTTGATCAAGCCATTTTTGACGACGCGAAGCTGCTTCAACTAACCATCGTGCTTCCATTTCAAAAGCAGTTGCATAACGCTCTTTTAATTCCGCAGGAATTCTATCAATTTTTTGTACGCTACCATCAAAATATTTTAAATCATTGACCATGACATCATCCCATAAACCTAACTTTTTCAAATCAGCTACGAGGAATGGATTTACGATTGTAAATTCACCTGATAAATTTGATTTAACATATAGATTTTGATAAGTAGGTTCTATCGATTGTGATACACCACAAATATTAGAAATAGTTGCGGTTGGTGCAATCGCTAAAACGTTTGAATTGCGCATACCAACTTCTTGTACTTGTTTGCGTAATGAATCCCAATCTAGTGTTGACTGGGTGTCTTGTTCTAAGAAAACACCGCGTGCTTCTTGCAAGAGTCTAATAGAGTCTATAGGTAAAATACCTTTGCTCCATAAAGAACCTTGGAAACTTTGATA
>JBFWPS010000176.1:0-4699 GCA_050249855.1 Gammaproteobacteria bacterium | reverse complement strand
CTTTAATGAGTTCTGTCATAAGAGAGGCTGAAGCTGTAGAAATAGCGCATCCTACACCAGAGAAACTAATGTCAATAATTTGCTCGCCTTTGGTTTTTAAAAAAATTTCAACACGATCTCCGCAAAGTGGGTTAAAACCGTTTGCATGGCGAGAAGGATTGGACATTTCATGGTGATTTCTAGGATTTTTTCCATGATCGACAATGATTTCTTGATAAAGTTCGCGAATGTCTGACATTATGAAAATACCTCGCTTACATGTTGTAAATTTTCAAATAACCGATCAATTTCTTCAAAAGTATTGTAAAAAGCAAATGATGCACGAACCG
This sequence comes from Gammaproteobacteria bacterium, assembly GCA_050249855.1. Taxonomy (GTDB): domain Bacteria; phylum Pseudomonadota; class Gammaproteobacteria; order JBGSLN01; family JBGSLN01; genus JBFWPS01. The sequence goes on along the minus strand of JBFWPS010000176.1, from coordinate 4,370 downwards.
TTGCTGGGACTCTAAAATGTTGCATAATGGGCATTGCGCAATGGTGCCCTGCACGTACAGCAATTCCATAATGATCCAAAATAGTTCCTACGTCATGCGCATGTATTTGATCGAAAGTGAATGATAAAATAGCAGATTTATGTTTGGCCGTGCCAATAATTTTAATTTGTGGATTTTGCTTTGCTTTTTCTGTTGCATAGCGTATTAACTGTTGTTCTTGTCTTATAATATTAATAAGACCAATATGTTTCATATAGTCTATAGCAGCCCCCATTCCAACCGCGCCGGCAATATTCGGCGTTCCAGCTTCGAATTTATAGGGAGGATCACTATACATCGTATTTTCAAAACTAACGTATTTTATCATTTCACCACCTCCTTGGTAGGGAGGCATGATTTCTAATAGTTCTTTTTTGCCATAAAGCACGCCAATACCTGTTGGACCATACATCTTGTGTCCAGAGAATGCATAAAAATCGCAATCTAACGTTTGGACATCTACCTTTGTATGTGCGATTGCTTGCGCACCATCAATCAATACTTTAGCACCTTTTTCTTTTGCGAAAAGAATCATTTTCTTTATGGGATTTATGGTTCCTAGTGCATTTGAAATATGGCTAATAGAGACAAGTTTCGTATTTTCAGTAAATAGATTAAAATATTCAGATAAAATAATCTCACCTTCATCATTAATAGGAGCAACTTTTAATACAGTTCCAATTTGTTTACACAATAATTGCCAGGGAACAATGTTAGAATGATGTTCTAACTCAGAAATGATGATTTCATCACCTTTTTTCAAGAAAGCGCGAGCATAACTTTGAGCAACAAGATTGATGGCTTCCGTTGTGCCGCGAGTAAAAATAATTTCTTCAGGCGTGTTTGCATTAATAAGGTGTGCCACTTTCTCCCTGGCATTTTCATAGGCTTCTGTTGCCCGTTGACTTAAAGCGTGAACACCACGATGAACGTTTGAATAATCATGTAAATAAAAATGATCGACTACATCAATGACTTGCTTAGGTTTTTGAGTGGTTGCTGCATTATCAAAATAAACTAAAGAGTGACCGTTGATTTCCTGGTGTAAGATAGGGAAATCTTTTCTAACGGCTTGAATATCAAAAGTCATTGTATTCATACTAACTTCCCTAGATAAGCTTTAAGTGCATTATCTTCAACGCGATCGATAATTTCTCGTGCAAAAGCGTAAATCAAGATTTTCTTTGCTTCTTCTAAATCCAGCCCTCTAGAACGTAAATAAAATAAAGATGAGTCTTCAAGTTGCCCTACAGTTGCACCATGACTACATTTAACATCATCTGCATAAATTTCTAGCTCAGGTTTTGTATCAACTTCCGCTGAGTCTGAAAGGAGTAAGTTTTTACTTTGTTGTTTAGCATCTGATTTTTGTGCATTTTGATGAACAATTACTTTGCCATGAAATACACCACGTGCTTGATCAGCAATAATACCTTTATAAAACTCACTACTTTGTGTTTCAGGAAACGCGTGATCGACCTTTGTATGAAAATCCATATGCTGTTTTTTTTGTGCTAGAAATAAACCATCTAAGGAACAAGTACTATGTTGGTGTAGATTTATATTTGTATCACTTCGGACTAAAGAACCACCCGTTGAAATAACAACACTGTTAAATTCACTATTTTTAGATAACTCAGCAAATGTTGTACCAATATGATAACCGTGTAAACTCTCTTGTTGTATTTTATAATGATTAACAAAAGCGCTATCATCACAAAATATATCCGTAATTGTGTTTGTAAAATAAGGGGATTCAGAAACACCAACATAATGTTCAACAAGAGAAGCCTGACTATTTTTTCCGGCAACAACAATGTTTCTAGTATTGAAAGCAACAGGTTCAGTTGGAGAAGAAACAAAAAATAAAAGGTGTAATGGTTTGTCTAATTGAAGATTATCTGGTAAATGAATAAATAAACCCTCTTGGAAAAATGCTGTATTTAATGCAGAATATCCATGTTGTTGATGTTGCTTTAGGTGCTGTTTTAGTAAATCAGGAGAGTTTTTTAAAGTATAGCTAATGGGTTGAATTATTAGATCATTTTCATTTTTAGGTAATGTTGAAAGTGTTTCTTGATAAACACCATTAACGAAAACAGCCTGATAATAATTTGACGATATATTATAAAGAGTAAGCGTTTCGGGTCTAATAGATGGTTTACTTTGATAAACCATGGCAAAATTTTTATTTTCTATAGGAAGAGTTCGAGTATATTTCCAAGCTTCATCATGCGTTGTTGGAAATCCAATAGCGTCAAAATTATGAAGCGCACTTTGTCTTAAAATTGTTAACCAACTTGTGTCGTTTTTAATAAGGTCTTTAAGTTGTTCAGAATAATTGATCATTTCTGCCACCTTACGCTTCATCCGCAATCCAGCCGTAACCTGTTTTTTCAACTTCTTTTGCTAGCTTATAATCACCAGACTTAACGATTTTACCATTTGCAAGAATGTGAACAAAATCAGGCTTGATATGATCAAGCAGGCGTTGATAATGTGTAACTAAGATGATTGAACGCTTAGGATCCCTCATTCGATTGATTCCTTCGGAAACTATTTGTAACGCGTCAATATCAAGTCCAGAATCTGTTTCATCTAAAATTGCAAGCTTGGGATCTAAAATCATCATTTGAAGTATTTCATTTCGCTTTTTTTCACCACCAGAGAAACCTTCATTTACTGCTCTATATAACATATCTTGAGGCATTTGCATGATTTGCATTTTTTCTTTTACAAGATTTAAAAACTCAAGTGCATCGACTTCGGGCTGGCCGTGGGCTTTCCTAATGGCATTTAAAGCAGCTTTAAGAAAATTAATATTGCTAACGCCAGAAATTTCTACAGGATATTGAAAAGCTAAAAAGATGCCTTGCTGAGCACGTTCTTCAGGAGTTAAATCTACTAATGATTTGCCAGAATAAATAATTTCACCTTTAGTGACTTCAAACTCTTTACGTCCAGCTAAAACATTTGCGAGCGTACTTTTGCCTGAGCCATTAGGGCCCATAATCGCATGAACTTCACCTTCATTAACAGTCAGGTTGATTCCTTGAAGGATTTTTTTATTTTCAACATTTACATGTAAATCACTAATTTTTAACATAAGTATCTCACCATTATCAATTAACCTACAGCACCCTCTAAACTAATCTCTAATAACTTTTGAGCCTCTACGGCAAATTCCATAGGTAGCTCTTTAATAACTTTCTTACAAAATCCATTTACAATCATTGAAACAGCATCTTCCATCGATAAACCACGTTGTAAACAATAAAACAATTGATCTTCACTAATCTTTGAAGTAGTCGCTTCATGTTCAACCTGCGCAGATTGATTTCTAACTTCTATATATGGAGAAGTGTGTGCGCCACATTGATCTCCTAAGAGCAAAGAATCGCACTGAGTATAATTGCGTGCGTTTGTAGCGCTAGGCAATACTTTAACTAATCCTCTATAAGTATTCTGCCCTTTACCACCAGAAATGCCTTTTGAAATAATAGTACTTTTGGTGTTTTTACCAATGTGTATCATTTTGGTGCCAGTATCAGCTTGTTGAAAATGATTCGTAATGGCAACAGAATAAAATTCACCAATGGTATTATCTTTTTCAAGTAAAACACTTGGGTATTTCCAGGTGATTGCTGAACCGGTTTCAATTTGTGTCCAAGAGATTTTTGAATTAATACCACGACAGGCACCGCGTTTAGTAACAAAGTTATAAATACCACCTTTTCCTTCTTTATCGCCCGGATACCAGTTTTGCACCGTTGAATATTTGATTTGAGCATTATCTAGCGCAATTAACTCCACTACAGCAGCATGCAATTGATTTTCATCCCGCATAGGCGCTGTGCAACCTTCTAAATAACTAACATAACTTTCTTCATCTGCAATAATTAACGTTCGTTCAAATTGACCCGTGTTTTTAGCATTAATACGAAAATAAGTAGATAACTCCATAGGACAACGTACACCTTTGGGTATATAAACAAAAGAACCATCACTAAAAACCGCAGAATTTAGTGTTGCAAAGAAATTATCAGTATAAGGGACTACGGTTCCTAAATATTTTTTGACTAATTCAGGATGTTCTTGAACGGCCTCAGAAAAACTACAAAAAATGATTCCTAGATCTTTTAACTTGTCTTTAAAAGTTGTTGCAACCGAAACGCTATCAAAAACAGCATCTACGGCTACACCTTCTAAAAGTTCTTGTTCTTTTAATGGAATACCTAATTTATTGTAAGTGGCTAGTATTTCGGGATCAATTTCATCTAAACTTTTGGGGCGATTAGTTGTTTTAGGCGCGGCATAATAACTAATCGCTT
>JBFWPS010000175.1:0-4697 GCA_050249855.1 Gammaproteobacteria bacterium | reverse complement strand
GATAAAAATTTTAACTAAATCAATATACTAATTTTATTATGGAGTGAAAGTTAATGATTAATTATTATGAAATTCTTGAAGTTCAAGAAGATGCAACGGACCTAGAAATACGTCAATCCTATAGAAGATTATTACTTCAGTATCATCCCGACAGAAATAAATCGCCGGATGCTGTTGAAAAAATCAAAATTATTATTGAGGCAAATGAAGTACTGTCAGATAAAAAAAAGCGTGAAGAATTTGACAATTACTTACGCCAGCAGAGAAGAGAAGAATCGAACGATTTTTCAATGCCTGAACCCTCATATGAACGTCATCGCGTTAGTCAAGATGAACTGCTCAGGCAATTAGCTGAACTAATGGAGCTGATGCATAATGAGATGGAACGAAAACGGCAATGCGGTGGCCAACTGCTTCTGGCGATCTGTCAAGAAAATTGGGTTCAAGTAGAACAAGTACTTGCTGGAAATCCTGATTTGGAACAAGGCCTTACTCCGGCCTTTATTTTGAGTAATAATTTAACGGCAGATAATCTTTCACAGTATTATGGGGCCAGGCCATTATTTCTTGCGATATATTTTAAGAATTACAAGGTTGCTAAGTTTTTAATAGATATGAAAGCTAATGTTAATGTGCAAACTGAAAACGGATTAACACCGTTGCATATAGCAACATGGCGGGGGGAGCTGTCTATCGTTAAAATTTTGCGAGATAATGGGGCTTTTCCACATTTTACTTCACATAAGGGCAATACACCGCTGCATACAGCAATCAACTGTGGCCGAATCGAAGTAGCACTTTATTTAATTGATCATCCATCAGAAACGAGAAATCCATTCTCTAGAATCAGTAGTAACAATCGTAAAAATAATACTGGTGAAACACCTTTGAGATTAGCTATTAACAAGGCTAAGGAGAAGCCAGAATTTTGGCGAGTAGTAGATGCGTTGATAAAGTGCGTGGAAATAGATTTAAAAGGTGCAGAATATCTCGATATTCAAATACCAGTTGGATACGATGTTCCTAAATCCACACAAGAACTATTAAAGTATAAGCTTGACGAAATAAAAAAGAGTCAAGAACAGCAGGATGGTGGCTGTATGATTATGTAATAAATCATTAAACCGAAACTAGGTCTTTTAGAATTAGCCAAACAACTAGGTAATGTGTCGCAAGCCTGTAAAGTGATGGGTTATTCTCGGGATACTTTTTACCGCTATCAAGAACTTTATGAAAATGGTGGAGAAGAAGCATTACAGGAAATGAGTCGTAAAAAGCCAATAGAAAAAAATCGAGTCCCTGATTATATCGAAGATGCTGTTGTAGCAATGGCCATTGAAAATCCTGCTTTAGGACAAAAAAGAGCTTCCAACGAACTTCAAAAACAAGGTATTATTATTTCATCTAGTGGTGTTCGCTTGGTTTGGTTACGACATGATTTAGAGACTTTTAGAAAACGCCTAAAGGCATTAGAAGCTAAATCGGCTCAAGATGGTATATTGTTAACCGAAGAACAATTAAAGAGCCTTGAGAAACTCAAGGATGAAAAGGAAGCGATTGGCGAAATTGAAACAGAACATCCTGGTTATTTAGGCGCACAAGATACTTATTTTGTTGGTAGCATGAAAGGCGTAGGGAGAATCTATCAGCAAACCTTTATTGACAGTTATAGCCGGATTGCCTTTGCCGTGCTTTATACTGAAAAAACCGCTATTACAGCAGCTCATGCATTCAATGATGTTGTATTACCTTGGTTTGTAGACCAAGATATTCCGCTGCTTCGTATTTTAACTGATCGCGGAACAGAGTATTGTGGAAAAGTTGAAGCGCACGCTTATCAATTATTTTTATCTATTGAAAATATTGATCATAGTAAAACGAAGGCACGTTCTCCCCAAACCAATGGGATTTGTGAACGTTTTCATAAGACGATGAAAAATGAGTTTTATGAAATTGCGTTTAGAAAAAAAATCTATCGCTCAGTTGAAGAATTGCAACACGATGTTGATGATTGGTTAAAGCAATATAATGACTTTAGGCCTCATTCTGGACCACGTTGCTACGGAAAAACACCGATGCAAACCTTCCGAGATTCAAAAAAATTGGCACAAGAATCTCAACTTGAAAATAGATTTCAAATTCAGCATAATAGGGATAATTTCATTACCCAGATGACAAATCAAAATGAAGCTGAAAAAGGTTTATATTTAACTGACAAAAACCTTGTCAGTTAGGTATAAAGTGTCAGATCGAATTTGAAGTTTTACACTTTAACCATTTTTAAGAATATGAAGCTTGTTACATAAACTAACGTCCTGTAGCAGGAGCTAGTTTTTCATATGTCTATTTAGTCGATAAATTTATTATTTAATTGTGCTGTCATGAATGTTTTTTTCAGGAGCACCTTCTTTAATGTGCTGAGCAACTGTTTTTAACACATCTGGTTCTTGTTTTATTGCAGCCCAAAGAACGGGATCTTGTTGTAAAATTTCAATGACTCGTTCGAGTGTAGAGTCAACATGGACATCGGTTTTAGATAAACTTGCTGATTCAAAAAGTGTGGATTGAGTGCGTTTACGTTTTGATCGCTTTGTTTCTTGACGCTCAGAATAAGCCTGCGGATAATTTTTTATGAAAAATGTATGAATTTGATCGTAATTATCCAAGGTAATAGGGGTTACATCATCTTGATACAGACGACGAAAAGTTGCGTCGTCACAAGTGATACGGTTTACAACCACTTTCTCATATTGCAAAGTATCACTAATAAATGCCTCGATTTCGGCTTTATCAAATAGTGAAACTTCAAAGGTATCATCTACATAGAGTGCAAAATGAATTTGATCTACCAAATCTTTAGCTCTAGGCATACAAATACTAACCTGACAATGATGTTTTATAGCAAGCTGATAGATTTGTTCTAGTAACATTTTGTTATCTAATGCAATAATTGCTGCTTCTAATGAAGCTTCTCGGTATGTATCTGATGTTTTCATAAGCACCTTCTTTATTTGCATTCTCTTGTGAATTTTAACATAATTGCCTATTATTCAGCTACTTTATTTTTAAATATCACTTATGGTCCTTTTTTATATCTTGATATTTGAGTTTCATCAAGCGGTCTTTTTTCATCTTCACCTACTGGAACTACTTCTATTCTAGGTTTTTTATTAGCAGAGCTTGCCGAATCTTTTACAGATTCCAGCGGATCACTATGAATTGCCTGGTTTGGTGCAGTAAGCGGAAGAACTTCCAATTCGTGCACTTCTTCTCTTCTACTTGCTAACTCCGCAGAACGTTTTATGGCGCTTCTACTATCATGAGATGCGCTTATCATCATCGAATCGGTACTTGATGAAACTTTAGGCATACGCAAATCACTTAATTCATAGGCTTTGGGAGATTCTAAGCCCTCTTGTAATTCTCGTTTCGCATAGTATGCATCAATGTCAACAGGATTATCCATTTGAGAAGCTTCACTTTTGATTAATTCAAGTCCTTGTTCAATATGTCGCTTTTCTACAATTTGACGCATGTTTTCTGATAATGGTAAAGAATCAACTTCATTAAGATAAAGATGTGCCAAATCATTGCGAACACTATTTAATAACGCAGTAACTGAACCAACTTTTTTGGGATTCAATTTAGACCAATTAAAATTTCTAGCGCAATTTCCTGCCCCTATCAATGCCATGGCTGCAGCTTCATGATTGTTTGATTTTAAATAATCATCTGCTTTTTTTAGATAATAACCCATTTGACAAAATAATTTATTAATTTTTTTATTCTCTGGTTCTAAGCGACCTAATACTTTTTGAATACTGCTACCTCTTGACACTGGTTGGAAAACATCGTCGATACTTAATAACTTTGATGCGCTATTTTTCCCTTGGCATAAAGATGAAACTGATCCATACAGTTCCCTTGCTTGCTGTTCATACATACTATGAAAACTGTCTGCTGTAACATTGCGTGCTTGTTCAAATAACGAAAGTTGTTGAGCTGGTGTAAGCATATCCATATTAGATGTAGTTTTGCAATCTTGCACGACTTCTGCTGTCTTTTGATTTTTCATTGTTGGACACAGTACTTCAAAAAGATTACCTATTTCGATGATTTTGTACATTAATTCATATTTCTTGCTACGATCGAATGTCGTATTTGGAATTTCTTGCAATAGCTGAATAAGTTTTTGAAATTTAGGATTTGTTTGATCCATTGTTTGAAGCAATGGAATTTTTTGCTTTAATTCATTTTCAGATAAACTTGGCGGAGCTTGTGTTACACGAGGTTCCGCAGATGAGGAACTACTGCCTTGTTCATGTTTATACATAGACATTCCCAATTTATGAAATGCTTTTGTATAATTACAGTACTAAACTACAATAAATCCGTTTTAGTGATTAAAATATGACATTTTTAAATGTCATTCGATTGCTATATCTATATTAGGTGAGTTAGTTTCTAGTATGATGTCCCAAAAGAATAAGCGATGTATTTTTATTACAAAAAAGTACTTTTTTCTCTTAAACTTTTCTAAAGTGGCATTTTAAACTAGTGATAATTTGAAACAGGCTTGGTATAATGACCCCCGCATTTTAGACCATACAAATTGAAAATTTTGAGAGATAATAGGCCTCCCTATGGAGGACGAAATGGCTCGAAAGAAGAAGTGGTCATCGGTAGCAAAATTTGAA
>JBFWPS010000174.1:0-4763 GCA_050249855.1 Gammaproteobacteria bacterium | reverse complement strand
CATCCGGTTATTGGAACAACTGGTTTATTAGCAGAACAAATACAAGCTTTACAACAAATGGCGAATGAAAAAAAAATGGGTGGAATCATTGCACCTAATTTTTCAATTGGTGCTGCTTTAATGATGAAGTTTGCAGCAGAAGCGGTTGAATTTCTTCCGCAGGTAGAAATTATTGAATTGCATCACGATGGAAAAAAAGATGCACCTTCAGGTACCGCGATTAAAACAGCCGAATTAATCAATGCAAAAAGAAAAACAATCCCTGCTAAAAAACATTCTGAAGAATTATTTCCGGGTAGTCGTGGTGCGAACGTTAATCAAATTCATATACATTCTATTCGATTACCGGGTTTTATCGCTCATCAGGAAGTCATTTTTGGCGGACATAACGAAACATTAACCATTCGACATGATTCAATACATCGTAGTGCATTCATGCCTGGTGTGATACTTGCTTGCAAAAAAGTAATTCATTTAAATCACTTAGTCTATGGATTAGATCATTTATTATGGCCTTAAAAGAATTTGAAATCATTAAAAAATTTTTTCAGTCCTACTCAACGAAGCGATCGGATGTGATTTTAGGTAGTGGTGATGATTGTGCGTTGGTAAAAATACCCAATGATCAACTCTGTGCTATTACAACTGATACTTTAGTCTCTGGTATTCATTTTCATGAAAATATGGCACCTGAAGCGATTGCTTATAAATCAATTGCAGTTAATTTAAGTGATCTAGCAGCCATGGGAGCACAACCATGCTGGATTACCATGGCACTTACAATGCCGTCAATTGATGAAAATTGGTTAGCTAGATTTTCATCTAGTTTATCAATGATTCTCAATGATTACGGAGTGCAATTAATTGGCGGTGATTTAACAAAAGGGCCACTATCCGTTACCGTACAAGCTCAGGGTATTATTCCGCCATCAAAAGCCATGCAGAGAAATAAAGCTAAACCTGGCGATCAAATATATTTAACTGGTGAAATCGGTTTAGCGTCTTTAGGCGTTGCCTCACTTAATCAACAAATTCAATTAGCAGAAGATGATTTGAAAATGGCTGTACATGCATTGCAATATCCAATACCACGTGTATCAGAGGGAATCAAATTACGTGACATTGCTCATGCTGCCATTGATATATCAGATGGATTGCTCGCAGATTTACACCACATATTAGAAGCAAGCCAAGTTGGAGCAGAAATTGATTTAAAAAAAATACCTATGTCACCCATCGTTAAAAAATATTATTCACCTCATCAAGCTTATGAGCTTGCATTAACAGGAGGAGATGATTATGAACTTTGTTTCACCGCACCCAGTTCAAGTGCATTAGCTTTACAATCATTTTTTTGTATTGGTAAAATCACTGAAGCACTTGAATTTAAAGTATTAGATGAACAGGGAAAAGATTTTTCTGTAACACAAAAAGGTTATGAACATTTTTAATTAGAAAGTATAAAAAGAATTGTAAGGTGGATTAGACGCTTTAGCGCCGTAATCCACCAAAACGTTATGGTGGATTACGGGCCTTACAGCCCTAATCCACCCTACAAAACTCTCTCTCTTTAAGGGGGAGAGGGTTGGGATGAGGGGATTAGTAAAACATAAGGAAACCATATGATTGAACATGTTAAAACATTAGAAACACATCATGCTATGCGCATCACACCACGATCTATTTGGAAAAATCCAATTCATTTTATCGCATTTGGTTTTGGTAGTGGCGCCATGCCTTTCGCACCAGGAACTTTTGGTACATTGGTTGCTATTCCATTATTTTTAATGATACAACCTTTATCTTTATTTCATTATTTATTAGTTTTATTTGCATGCTTTGTTGTTGGTTGTTTTATTTGTGATATAGCAGAAAAAGCATCGGGGGTACGTGATCATTCTGGTATCGTGTTTGATGAAATCGTCGGATATTTTGCAACCATGATTGCAGCCCCTAAAGGTTGGATTTGGTTATTAATCGGTTTTGTATTATTTAGAATTTTTGATATTTGGAAACCACAACCTATTCGTTGGGTGAATCAACAGGTGCATGGTGGTTTCGGCATTATGTTAGATGATATTTTAGCAGCCATTCTTGCGTGGTTGATTATTCAAGGTTTGGCACATTTGGTATAAGTTGGAATGAGTTTTTTACCCCCTCACCCCAACCCTCTCCCCCTTTAGAGGGAGAGGGTTGGGGTGAGGGGGTAAAATTATATATTCTACTTTTTACCTTGTCCTCTTCTTGCAAGTCTTCCCGCACTTCTATCTTTAAACTGAACTTCAACCGCACTAATCATGGCAAAAAAATCACCCTCTTTATTGATCCCTTCAAGGTTTTTGAATCCAACAATCGCGTCTCTCAAAGTTTTAGCGTCCCCTGCAAAAAAACTTTCCGCTTCATGACCCAGTTCAACTTTACTTAAAGTTAACAGTGCATTAACTAAGGGACCGTAGGTTCTATCTTTTAAAACACCTAAATCATCAATGAACCTACCTAAATAAGCTTTTAACATACTACGTAACATTTCATATTTATTATCGTTAGTCTCTGTTTTGAACGAATCCCACTTCTCTTTATAACTCTCTTTAAGGTCTTCGGCGCTTGAACGAGAAACGAATACGCTATGTTTTATAGTTGTGAACCAACCTACTGTCGCAGCTTTTATATTTTTTGGTTGAGAACTATCATTTAATCCATTCGCTTCAATAACATGAATTAAAGCCGCTAAATCACCTTGTTCTGCCTTACTAGGTGCGGCTCTTTTTAATGCTTCAAAAAGTGCTTCAGCGCTTTGAAAAGCACCATAAGCACTTAATGTTTTAATCGCATTTAATTTTTCAATATGATGATGTGCGCGATGTAGCACCCCTGGGTTTAAATAAGCATCCATTAAGGCTAAAATAATTTCAAAATGTCCTGTTTTCTTTCCTGATAATGAATCAACGATGTATTGATAGCTTGTTGTTTTAGGTTCACTGTGAAATAAACTCATTTTAAACAAACCAGATGCTGCCGCCGAATTGTTCTGTGCTAATGGCAAGTTGTTCTTACTTACAACTTCGCAAATCGCTCGCAAATCAAAATCACAGGAAATATTATCTGAGATTGTTAAAATAGCGTCTTTTAATTGTTCTGCATCATGTTTAAAAACACTATTTTCAGGGTTATTTGTATCAACCTTTGTTAATATTAAAAAAGCCGATAAAAATTCTTTATTTTTTCGTACTTTTCCTTGACTCCAAGATGTATCATAATAAGCATGTAACATATTATTTAAAATTGCATAAGGATCATGTGGATATTGCTTTAATAAATTGCACCAAATAGCTTGATAATGTCTTAAAGTATTATCAGGGATTGGTTCTTCTGATGTTGGATCTAGTATTTGAGTGTTTGAAGCTAATGATGCTTCATTTAAATTTTTGGCTTCAATAATTGATATAATGATTGCCAAATCATCTTCTGCATCGTTATTTGGATGAGACGCTTGAATGTTTTTCAAGATCGTATGTAATTTAGCAGGATCACTTGGCCACATATAATGAAGTAATTGTGAAAGTGCTTCTAATTGAGGACGATAACTGCTCCTTCCTAAAATATTACCTAGAGAAAAACGCGTTTGTTTTAAATAATCATCAATTAATTCACAAGCCTTGTCTTCACTAGCGGTTTCATTACTGTTATTAACTACCCATTCGTATCTTTCTCTTTTAGTCTTGAACAATGTAATAGCATCTGGATCAGCCGCTGTTCCAGCACGAGTTATTGTGACATTAGAGAAATCTAGATCTGCAAACTCATCTTTAATAACTGGTAGTGTATTTGTAACAGCTGGAGCTTGAGCTGGCGGTTGGGTTGATGATGCAACTGGCTTTGGCTCTACCTTAGTAGCAGCTGGAGCTGGAACCTGCGCTTGGGTTGACGATGCAACCGGCTTTGGCTCCACCTTAGATGCTTCAGAGGCCTGTAAACCAGCAACAGGAACTGAATCAAACGTTGGTAATGGTTTATTTGGTGGTGGAACGTCTAAATCATCATCATCTTCATCATTTTCGTCAGATTCACCTACCTCTGAGTCTTCATCACCATGAGGTTTAAATGTGTGTGGTTGTCCTTTATCTCCGTTAACATCCGTGACTGAAACACTAGCTTGCTGCGCACTATTCTTTTCAGGAGATACAGCAGCTAATACAGGCGTAAGATCTTCTGAATTAATTATATCAAGCAAACTATCAAAATCAAAATCATCTACTGCTGTATTCGATGAATTTACACCAGATGACACAGCAGCAGGAACAGCGTGATTTCCCGTTGATGGCGCTGATACAACCGTTGCTGTTACTGAAGTTTTTTCAACCGGAGGATTTTTTTCAACATGACTCGGAGGTACACTGGCAGAACTACTTGCCCCAGAACCTTGTCTAGGCAAAGTTCTAACAGATGTTATTTTTCCAACCGTAGCCAGTGCTGGCTTAGCACTTTTTGTTTGGCTTTCTGACTCATATAATTCTTTTAATGTTCGAATTGATGACTGTCGTAATAACTCCGCACTTTTAGTTAAGGTTTGTGATGTTTCACTTGCTTTCGTTGCTGGTTTTAATAAATTGAGCACTTCATCTAAAACATCGAAAAAACTGAATGGATCATCAGGATTTGAAAACTTTACTGTTACATTATTTACTTTTTCGGCAATATTTCGATGTGATTCATTTCATCAAAGAAAACACATCGTTTTTTACTTATGTCAAAAAGATCGGAAG
>JBFWPS010000173.1:0-4785 GCA_050249855.1 Gammaproteobacteria bacterium | reverse complement strand
AAGATTTACTTCTAGTAACATGAAAATAAACTTAAATTAAATAATATCACTTTATTAATTAACAACAAAATGTATTTTATGCACCAAGTATCAGATCTAATAATTCAAAATATAACCATCGGTTTAATAGTAAGCACCATTTTCTACATAATTATTATATATAACCCACAAAAAAGACAAAACAAAATTGCTAAAGATCATATTATAAAAGTCTACATTAATTGTAAATTTGAAATCTACCAATATTTAATTATTTTTTTGAAGCCCAAAGAACCTAAAGGAAGTATTCTTTTCGATCAAATTTTAAATTATAACTTGATAAGAGAAAGTCTTACTAATGACATGAATAAACTACAAAACCATGATAGTACTAAAGATTTTAACCTGCTAAACAAAAGAATAATATCTGAATTAGAAATTTTAAAAAGAGTCATTATTCATGGCGGGCACACGTGCACATAGCACTTTTTTTAACGCAAACTCGGCTGCATTGCACGTTTTGCCAGCCCTACGAAAAATTTAATTGTCATTGCGAAGTCCGCGTTCTTTGCGGGCTGTGGCAATCCAGTTCTACATTAAAATAGACAGTCAGTAATGGATCAATTGCTTCGCTTCGCTCGCTTGTGACAGTTTTGTTTTTCATAAAGCCCATTACAAACAAAAAAAGTACATTAAATAATCAAAACTTAGTAAAACCACAAACTTTTTGTATAACTTAACCTTGAAATCTTGACTCGTGTCCACATATCACTATCATTAGCAGTCGTTGTATGAGAGTGCTAATTGTACTGATTTAAATTTTGTTTAATTTTTGACACACAATAGGAGTGTACGTATGAGCATTAAAGTTCGTCCTTTACAAGATCGCGTGATCGTAGAGCGCGCGCCAGAAGAAACCAAAACCTCTGGTGGAATTGTTATCCCTAATAATGCGGCTGAAAAACCAGCAAAAGGAAAAGTGCTTGCCGTTGGTCCAGGTAAAAGAACCTCAAACGGTGAAATTTGCGCACTAGATGTTAAAGTCGGCGACCAAATTTTATTTGGTAAATATGCTGGTACCGAAATCAAGATCGATGACAAAGAATATATCGTCATGCGCGAAGACGACATTATGGCAATTTTAGTTTAATTAATGAGGAGAAAAGAGAATGGCTGCTAAAGAATTATGTTTTTCTAGTGAAGCGCAACGATTAATGCTTGATGGTGTTAATGTACTTGCTAATGCGGTAAAGGTAACTTTAGGTCCTAAAGGACGTAATGTTGTTTTAGAAAAATCGTTTGGTGCTCCAACCATTACGAAAGATGGTGTATCCGTTGCAAAAGAAATTGAATTGAAAAATAAATTTCAAAACATGGGCGCACAAATGGTTAAAGAAGTTGCTTCACAAACTTCTGATATCGCAGGTGACGGCACAACCACCGCAACCGTATTAGCGCAAGCAATTTTAACTGAAGGTATGAAAGCGGTTGCTGCTGGTATGAACCCAATGGATTTAAAACGTGGTATTGACCAAGCGGTTATTAAAGCGGTTGAATCACTCAAAAAACTTTCAAAACCATGCAAAGATCAAAAAGCCATTGCACAAGTAGGAACAATTTCTGCTAACGCTGATAACTCTGTTGGTGAAATCATTGCTGAAGCAATGCAAAAAGTAGGCCAAGAAGGTGTTATCACCGTTGAAGAAGGTAATAGCTTAGACAATAGCTTAGAGGTAGTAGAAGGTATGCAGTTTGATCGTGGTTACATTTCACCATACTTCATCAACAACCAACAAAACATGAGCGTTGAATTAGAAGATGCTTATCTTTTAGTCGTTGATAAGAAAATTGCGAATATTCGTGAATTAATTCCAACCCTAGAAGGTGTTGCAAAAGCAGGTCGTTCACTCTTAATCATCGCTGAAGATGTTGAAGGTGAAGCATTAGCAACCTTGGTTGTAAACAATATGCGTGGCATTTTACGTGTTTGTGCAGTAAAAGCACCTGGTTTTGGTGATCGTCGCAAAGCCATGTTAGAAGATATCGCTGTATTAACTAAGGCTCAGGTCATTTCTGAAGACATTGGTATGAGTCTTGAAACCATTACGATTGAAAACTTAGGAAAAGCTAAACGCGTTGTGGTTACCAAAGACAACACAACCATTATTGATGGTGCTGGCGACTCTAAAGCTATTAAAGATCGTGTTGCTCAAATTCGTGCTCAAATCGAAGATACTTCTTCTGATTACGACAAAGAAAAACTTCAAGAACGTTTAGCTAAACTTTCTGGCGGTGTTGCAGTTATTAAAGTGGGTGCAGCTACCGAAGTTGAAATGAAAGAAAAAAGAGCGCGTGTTGACGATGCATTACATGCAACCCGTGCTGCAGTTGAAGAAGGTGTGGTACCTGGTGGTGGTGTTGCATTAGTTCGCGCAATTGCTGAATTAAAAGATCTTAAAGGCGCTAACGAAGAACAAAATGCTGGTATCGCTATTCTTCGTCGTGCATTAGAAGCACCACTTCGTCAAATCGTTACAAACGCTGGTGAAGAAGCTTCTGTCATTCTTGATAAAGTTGCTAACAACAAAGGTGCACATGGTTATAATGCTGCAACCGGCGAATTTGGTGACATGATTGCAATGGGTATCTTAGATCCAACCAAAGTAACACGTACTGCATTACAAAATGCAGCTTCAGTTGCTGGATTGATGATCACGACTGAATGCATGATCGCTGAATTACCAAAGAAAGACGAACCTGCAATGCCAGCTGGCGGTATGGGTGGCATGGGCGGTATGGGTGACATGGGCATGTAATTGGCCGTTTCATCTTAAAGTGTTATCAAAAACCCCGCTTTCGCGGGGTTTTTGTTTGAATGGGGTCAAGTCTTTTTATTAGCGAGTTATGGTGCTATTATTTTAAAATCCATTTTTAACTGCTAATAAAAAGACTTGACCCCATTTTGAGAATAAAAGCATGAGCAAAAAAACACGTTGTGGTTGGGTTACTGGAGACCCTCTCTATATCGATTATCACGATCATGAATGGGGGGTACCCATCTATGATGATTTAAAATTATTTGAATTTTTAATTTTAGAAGGTGCACAAGCTGGGCTTAATTGGTTAACTGTTTTAAAAAAACGTGAAAATTATAGAAAAGCCTTCAATCAATTCAATCCTAAAAAAATTGCGCGTTATGATGATAAAAAAATAAATCAATTATTATTAAACCCAGGTATTATTCGAAATAAATTAAAAATTAATTCTGTCATCATTAATGCTAAAGCGTATTTAAAGCTTGCAGAAAACACAACATTTTCAGAATATATCTGGCAATTCGTAGATGGGAAACCCATTAAGAATCATTGGAAACATCTAAAACAAATTCCAGCGAAAACTACCCTTTCAGACAAAATGTCTAAAGATTTAAAACAAAAAGGATTTAAATTTATTGGTTCCACCATTTGCTATGCATTTATGCAAGCAGTTGGCATGGTAAATGACCATACAGTTGATTGTTTTCGCTATTGAGTGGGCTCAAGTCTTTTTATTAGCGGGTTATGCTGCTGTTATTTTAAAATCAAATTTTAAACCGCTAATAAAAAGGCTTGACCCCATACCCTAGAACATCGGACACACATAAACAGCGGCAAGACCTGATAAAAAACCAAAAATATGTGATTCCCAAGATTTATTAAATTCCGTTGGAATTAATTCAAATAGCAGTGCACCAAAATAATAAATACAGACAACACCTAACATAATCGCTAATAAAGTGCCTTGATGATAAACGTTCATGAGTAAATAACCCCAATAACCCATCACCACACCACTTAAACCAATATGAATAGCACGCCGGCCAATAAGCCAAGTAGTCAACCCAGATAACAAAACAATGGTTGCGGTTACACAATAAAAGGTTTGTCTTCCTTGTACTAATATAAAATTTGCTAAGATATAAAATGGAATTAAATTAAAAAACAAATGATTAAAATTCGCATGTAAAAATGGACAAAAGATAATACCGAACAATCCATGCAATGAGCGAGGATAAAGCCCAAACCAATTGAGACGTTTACCCACTAATTGATTAATTAAATGAATTACACAAAACACTAAAATAATACCGAGCATAAACCACAGGTTTTGTTGAATTGCATTAACGATTAAATCTAGTTGAAAAGTTAAATTCTCCATAAATCCTTTTTAATTGAATGGAAATCAAACATAATTATCATTATGGTAAAAAATATTGACTAATGCGTACATATAATGATAGCATCTCCGCTTATTAAAACGAAAATAAATTCACACAACTTCGAAAATCAATATCGTCATTGCGAGGCCCGCGTTCTTTGCGGGCCGTGGCAATTCAGAACGGTGTTGGAATAGATATTCAGTTCTGGATTGCTTCGCTACGCTCGCAATGACGTGGTGATTTTTATAAATCCAAATTTATTTTCAATGTTGATAGGCGCCCGAAATGAAATGGAAAACGTTGTTATACGCTAGTTTACTCTTATTTGTATCTATACAACAAGCTTTTGCAAACACCACGTCTGTAAAAACAGTTTTTGGTTACAATCCCCAATTATTATCAAAATTCAAAGTTGAAAATAATCAAACACCTGACTTGACAAGCTCACAAAAATATTTGCTTACCAATCCTTATAAATTAATTCTAAATAATATCATGAAGGATCACGGCCAAACGATTGTTCGATATAAATAGTTGTATAAAGGCATTCCTGTTTATGGTTATCAACTTGTTACACATACCGCTGATAATTTCACACCAAGCAATAC
>JBFWPS010000172.1:0-4797 GCA_050249855.1 Gammaproteobacteria bacterium | reverse complement strand
ACAGAAACCAAAAATATTTAAATTGTGATTTAAAACGGAAGAAAATGAACTAAAAAATTTCTATTTTTATAAAGTGCTTTAAAAATGATTCATTTACAACTTGATTTTTTCAGCTCGCAACAGCCCCCTTAAATAAATTTTCCTAAGAAAACGCTTTTGTAGATACCTTCAAAGTGAGCGTGAGAATTTTAAGGATATACTAGATATGAAAACATTGTATTATAAATTAATTAATGTGCTGCAAGGAAAAACCGCTCGCTGGATTGAAGGGGTCACGAAAGCGGATGGTTTATATACAGATGAAATTACAACTTGTAAGATATTTATTATTTTTGGTGAAAAAGATGGGCGTAGAGCCATATCATTAACACATTATGATGGCTATGGGATGCTTGAAAATATTAAACAAGAATATGATTGGTTTGACAGCGTTGATTATTTTTATCTTCTTTATAACCCCAGTCAATATTCAAAGCCACTTTTAAATTATTTTAATGAAATTTTATTAAAACGATTAAAAAACATTTTGGGAGGTTTATTACCTGAGATTGCGGAGATAGATCCAAGATTTGACGCTGTTAGTGCTAGGTATGATTGGGATCGAAATGGTGAAAGGCATATAGGTTTTTTAAAGGGGCAAGCATTAAAAGATTATAAATGTGTATTGGTTAATCATCCACGTGCAACGGAAATGTTTACGCATTATAAAATAAATGTCATGTTTTCAGAAATTGAAGGAGATTTTAAACATGCCAAATTATTTTATATTGATGAGTCAGTTTCGATATCGCCGGGGTCATATTTTTATCGATATAATGGAATGGTTTTACATATTATGGATCACTGTAAAAGATTAGCGACACCAATTGACCATCAAACATTAATGTTTGATGGAGAGAATTTCTTACCGCTACGGCTACATGATGAGCAGTTCTCAGACTTTGCTTTAAGCATATTTAATCAAATAAACAAAGAAGCAGTTGCAACTTTTAAAGATTTAATAAATCAACTTGCTGAAATATTAACTAAAAGTGAAAGCCAAATTTCCATTCGGCATGAAACAAGAGCGTGGATAGAAGATAGTCAAACATTATATATTGCAATGATTTATGCATTCCTAAATGCAATGAATATACCGGCAACTTCAGAAGCGACTCGATCTTTTTTAAATGCTACCACTCGATACGAGGCTAGATTTGATCGAGAACGAGAAATTGAATTAATCCAACATATCGTTCGTAGACAAGAATTCCCATGCCATCAACGAGGAACTTTTTTTAGCCCTAGTCGCTATGCGACATCTGAACAACCTTATGGACCTTATGCCGATTATCCATGTTTTGAAGAAAGTGCTGCCCTCATGTTGACGATGCGCTTGACAAAATTACATAGTTAAAAGGCCATACGCTGCGAGCCATGGAGAGCCGAAGGCGAAGGCGAGTAGTCCGCAGTAGACTCGGATTACGGAGTAATCTATACGAGTCGTAAAGTCACTGTGGTAGCAATTGAGCGAGCGCAGCGAAGTTCTATTGCGGACGCAGGACGGCTGCGGCATAGATATTATGTCGTCGCGGCCATGCGAGTAAACGTGAGGGGGCAAGATGGCCGAACCTTGTATCTCGCATAGCGACACGCTTGGTATTTGGATTTTTTTATTGACATTCATCATGAAGATAGGAGTTCATTAATTAAGTAATAAAATTTCTTGTTCACCAAGTCGTGGCTTATTAGTTAGGATTCTTACTAAAGTTTTGTTTTCTATTGAGAAATGCGTGTCTTCCGGAAGCATTTCTTTCGCTTTTGAAGGATTTTTATGATGGAGCGCTATAAAATGAGTTTTTAGTTGTGTCATTAAAAACCTCCATATCTTTACTTCTGTTTTATCTGGTTCAATTAATCCAAAGCTATCAATTAGGCTTGCTATCAGTGTACGACAAGTAAAAATTTTGAATGCATAGGCTATATGTTCTTCAAAAACATCATCTAAAGCAGTTCTTATTTTTTCAAGAGATTTTGTTTGAACTATCTTATTAAAATAGATTTCACACAAAATTAAATGTATGTAGAAAAAATTATCTTTATCAAGCGAAAATGATAATAATATATCAAAGATCCCCTGTGAAAGTTCCGAATAAATGTTGTCTTTTGTGTTATCGAGTGTAGACATAACATTATTTTGTTTGACAACATTAATTAGACTACCTATTCCAAGCGCACATTCATCAGATAAGTCTTTCGACATAGTTATATTGGAGATGTCTTTTAAACAAGAATAAAAAATGATTGGAGTTGTATCATTATTGTTTTTTAAATAGTTATTAAGCGATTTTCCTAAAATTTCAAAATATTTTTTTAATTGAAAAGGCTTTATTTTGGTTGGGTTATATAAAAACCATGCGCTTAATGGGCTATAATTGTTTATGACAAAATTAACATCACAAAGTAAATCTTTGATTTCTTCAAAGATATCACATGGTGCATGTTCTTCTGCTCGATACAGTGGAGAGTTAGGTGTTCTATAGAGAGAATGAATAAGTCGTGTTAAAAAAGGCTTCCCAACAATAGATTTCTGTTCTTTTAAAACATGGAGATGTTTGATAACCGTCGATAATGCAATTTTAGTCGTTTCGTGACCATGTTCTGCAATAGCCATACAAAAGGATTTGTCTGAAAACAATGCCAACATATTATAAGCGTTGTCGGTAAAAGAATCATCTTTTTTGTTGTTAATGCAGAGTTCAAAAATCATCTTAATACTATCTGAAATTTCCTTGGCAAGTTCAGCCAAGTCATTTTTGTTTCCAGAAGCAATGATTTCATAGGCTCCCTTGTAAAAAATATTTGCATTACATGATGTAAAATGAGCCGATTTGAAACTAATCACTATCAGACTAATAGAGCTGCCTATAATTGTTAGACCGGCAATTATATCTAGCCAGGTAGATACGTTAAACGCATTAATAAATACTGAGCCTATTCCCACTGTTAAAAGTATAAGAATAGTTAATTTATATCGGGATGATTTTAGTCTTAAAATTACAAGAGGGCGTAGTAGTTGTGTGAAAGCCAATATAAACGCTAAAGTGCCGGCAAGTTCTCCAATGGTAAATTTCATAGCTATTCCATTTTATTATTTAAGTTATTTATTTTTTTGTATGACAACAGGTTTTTACTCTAATTATTTATTTTCATTATTGATTGATCATGTGATTAACCTGATTTGTTTAAAATCAAATCGATAGGATTATTCTCAAAGGATTGCGCTGCTTCGATATAACCCATCACGGTGCCTTGATGTTTCCAACGCCCATGTCGCATAATGGTTAAAAAGGGCGCTCCTTTTTGACTAGCGGCGGTTGCAAATCCTCGTCGTAAACTGTGACTAGAGAATTTTTCAGCGTTTGGAAGACGACAGACTTTAGCGATTGTTTTCATGATAAAATTAACGTTTTGACTAGCTAGTGGTGCTTCACTCAACCGTTGATTTTTATGCATGCGTCGAAAAATAAAACCACACTGTATGTTCGAATTTTTTAACCATTTTTTTAATTGCATGACAGGACAAATGGTTTGATGCGTGTGGGGGATTGCAACCAAGCTGCCTTCCCCAGTGGTATCAGTTTTTGAGCGCGGAATTACAATTTCTAATCCTTTTTCATGAAATTGTAGGTGTTCGAATTGAATCGCGGTTAATTCACTGCGTCTAAACGCCCCAAAAAATCCCAACAACAATAAAGTACTATTTCTTAAATCCGTTAAGGTATTTTGCTGTTCGCAATAATGCACCATGATTTGTAATTGTTCCCAGGTGAGCGCAGGTGCTTTCACCAGGGGTTGACCATGAATGCGTAAAATGCCTTTGAGCGTTTTGGCAATCAAAGGATGGGTGGTAGGGTCGGTCATGCTTTGACTGAAATGCCATTGTTTAATCGCCGTGAGCCGACGTTGCAAGGTTCGAGGGTTGAGTAGGGCCGCATAGTGTTCTAAATAAGCGATGATTTGTTGGGGATTCGTGGGGAGTAATCCACCCCAGTAACGAAAATGTTGGATATCTTGTTGATAGGCGCGTTGTGTGTTGTGACTAATCGCTGCTGCCAAGTATTGATTAGATGATAGTAGTTGTGCAGGCGATTTTAACGGCTCGATTTCCACGAGATTATTTTGTAGCAGTGCCCCATTTTTTTCTGGGTTTTTTATGGTCTGATGGTTTGCAGAAGCTTGATTGTTTTCTCTGTCAGATATCATTCTATTTCATCTTTTTTGGTTTTTTAGACGTGTGTATTTTTGTCTTCAATTATTTTGTATTACATGATTTCATCTTGATTTTATCTGAATTTTAATCAAAAGCAAGGCTTTACTCACGATAAGCTTACCTTATCGTGAGTCATAATAGATTATTTTAAACTCAAATATCAATCGATTATAAAAATCGTATACATCTGACGTGAGATTTAATATACTATGCCCAATCAATTCGAAAAATTTTGCGATAACCAGAAAACGAGCAGCACAGATGAGTCAAAGTCAGCATAAGCAAGTGATGATTCGAGTCTATTGAGCGTGTGTGACAACGTTACAAAACTAAGTTCTCATGCAAACTTATAATGAGCAATGAAAAGAAGGAGATAATGGATGGCGCGTACCGGTGTGACCTATACAGAAGTTGCCAAAGTGGCCGTTGAATTAGAGGGGCAAGGAAAAAATCCCACCATTGAAAATGTCCGTCAACTATTAGGAACTGGGAGTCATACCACGATTCGTCTTCACCTCAATGAATGGCGTGCGCAACAAAGGCAA
>JBFWPS010000171.1:0-4803 GCA_050249855.1 Gammaproteobacteria bacterium | reverse complement strand
TGATTATTTCTATTTACTGGGTTTGGATGTTTGTTATTAGCTAATACGCCTAAAATAAAAGGCTCATTCATATTATTATTTAAATATCCAAGCATGACGGTTGTTTCTGGGTAAAGAGCGAATTGCAAACCTGAATGATATTGCATGTAAGGTATCGCTTTTGAAGCACAACCTTTTGGTTTATTACTTTGATCGAAAGGATGACGTATATAGTAATAGCCTTGCATATTACGATAAGCTTGCATTTGATTATTGTAAATGCTTTCTATCGTGGCGCATTGGTTTGGGTGGGTTGAATTTTTACTCCCCCTCACCCCAACCCTATCCCCCAACAAGTTGAGGGATAGGGAGGAATCATGTGTAATATATAAAACACATCTTTCATTGTCATGAATGTAGTAATAATTTAATTGATAGTTGCTTAAAAAACGTTTTAAAAATAAATAATCACTTTCGTTATATTGTATTAAATAATCGATTAGGTTGAATGTATAATCTAATTTAATTGTATGATTTATTTTTAAATAAAAATGAGATGATAAAATATCTGTTAATATTTGATTAATGCTTTTATTCACCCAAATTCGATTTGTTTGAAAATATTTTAAAAAACATAAAACAGGTTGAATTTCAAGTTCATAATGATTTCCATCTGGCTTATATCCAGAATAAATTATTTTTGTGATAGTTCCGTGTATAATTTTGTCTTTATTTTTTTCGTGGTCATGTATTTTTAGTGTTGCCACAAGACTTAATGTGTCTGAAGGCTCTAGGTCATTCTCAAAAACACAAAATAATTTGTATCGAAAATGTTTTTTAGAATCAGACTTTTGAAATAATTTGAGGACAGAGCAGGGTGAAAAGTTGGGTATTATAAGTTTTGCTGATATTGTACGTAAGTAATTCCATGTTCGCATGGTTCATCATCCTTGATGTGTTTTATCAAACATTCGTTATTGTGAGTGTAGCGAAGCAATTGAGTGCTGAATATCTAAATAAATCCAGTTCTGAATTGCTTTGCTACGCTCCCAATGACGAGATTGTAATGTATACGTCCTTGATTACCCTATAGTGTTAATTTCAAACGTAGGGTGGGCAAAACGTGCAACGCAGATGAGATGAAGTTTTCTAAGTTGTTATGTGCACGTGTGCCTGCCATGAAGCTCCTTGCTAGATTTGCGCTTTGCAAACATTATAATACCTAAAAGGTCATGATAATCAAGTTTTTATGTGTATTAAAAGATTCTATATATTGACTTTAGCTACCTTTTGAGGCAATCTACCGCATTGCCTAAATAGTATATAAATTGGGAGTAAAGCACGTGGCAAATACTGCACAATCAAAGAAACGAGTTCGTCAAAATGAAACACGCCGTGTACGTAACATGGGTTTACGAACAAAAATGCGTACGTACATCAAAAAAGTAGTAGCAGCGATTGCAACTGGTAATAAAACGGTTGCACAGGAAGCTTTTAAAGAAGCTGTACCTGTAATCGATACAATGGTTACTAAGAAAATTATTCATAAAAACAAAGCTGCTAGACATAAAAGCCGTTTGAGCGCTCATATCAAAGCATTAGCGTCTTAATTTTCTTACTTTTTGGTGGGCACACGTGCACGTCACGTTGTTTCTGTATTTAAATGAATTTTAAATTAGCACGTTTTGCCCACCCTACAAATCTACGCTTCCCTGTAATGCATCCATTAAGTCATAACATAATTTTTCTGTGCCGATTTTCTTAATAGCTGAAATGGCATAAAAAGGGCCTTTCCATTTCAAACGTTTTAAAATTTCTTGATAACGTGCTTCACGTTCTTCTTCAGGGATTAAATCAATTTTATTGAAGACTAACCAGCGTTGTTTATGAGCGAGTTCAGGGCTGAATTTTTTTAATTCTTTATAGATTGTTTGAATAGCCTCAACTGGATCTGACTCATCGAGTGGGGCTACATCAACTAAATGTAATAAAATACTCGTCCGACTTAAATGTTTTAAGAAATAAGTGCCAAGGCCTGCGCCATCTGCAGCGCCTTCAATTAAACCTGGAATATCTGCAACGACAAAACTTTTTAATTCAGATACACGGACGACGCCGAGATTGGGATGAAGCGTTGTAAAAGGATAGTCAGCTACTTTAGGTTTTGCTTGAGATACGGAACGAATAAAAGTTGATTTACCTGCATTTGGTAAACCAAGTAAACCCACATCCGCCAATACTTTCAATTCTAAAAATAAATTTCTTTTTTCACCGGGTTTACCAGGTGTGGTTTTACGTGGAGCACGATTGGTACTGCTTTTAAAACAAGTATTGCCTAAGCCTCCATGTCCACCTAATGCAACGAGTAATTTTTCATAAGGTTTTGTTAAGTCGCCTAGTACTTCGTCTGTATCTGCATCAAAAATAGTGGTACCCATAGGTACTTGAATCGTTAAATCATTACCTGAGCGGCCAGTACAGTTATTTCCAGAACCATCTTCACCGCGTTTAGCTGTATGTAGGCGTTCATAACGAAAATCTACTAAGGTGTTAATGTTAGGATTACTTTGTAAGTAAATACTACCACCGTCACCACCATTACCGCCATTGGGGCCACCAAACCGAACGAATTTTTCTCGGCGGAAACTTAGGCAACCATTACCGCCATCACCTGCTTCTACACGTATTGTTGCTTCATCAATGAATTTCATTTCTTTTGCCAAATTAAATTAATAATTAAAATAGTTACGCCAACACTAATACCTGAATCAGCAATATTGAAGGTAGCGAAGTGCCAGGCATTAATATGAAAATCGATAAAATCAATCACATAACCATGCCAGAGTCTATCAATTAAATTACCAAGAGCGCCACCTAAAATAAGACTTAAAGCCAATGCAATTAAGGTTTCATTCTTTTCTAAGCGACGGATCCAAATAACAAGAATAACACTCACAATGAGTGCAAAAACGCTAAATACTGTATTTGACCAACCTTGTGTATTATTTAAAAAGCCAAATGCCACGCCTGTATTTTGAGTGAATATGATATTGAGCCAAGGTGTTAAAGTTATTTGTTCAGTTAAGTTATTTAATACCCACCATTTACTGATTTGATCAGCAATGATGATGAGTAGGCTTAGTATAAAATAGGGTATAGCATTTAATTTCATGGGTGTCCTTTGATTAGTAGTAGGGTGGATTAGGCGCTTTAGCACCGTAATCCACCGTTGCGTATTGGTGGATTACGGGCCTTACGGTCCTAATCTACCCTACAATTCTTTTCCCCCTCACCCCAACCCTCTCCCCCAGAAATACACTGGGGGAGAGGGAGTTTAATTTATTGATACGACAAAGTTCAATAAAAGAGGGAGTGTTTCTAAGCAAACATTCTTTTTTCACCTTCGCCGAAGGCATTTTCAACACAACGTAAACAAATATCCGGATAATTTTTATCTTCACCAATGCTTGTTACATGATGCCAGCAGCGGTTACATTTTAACTCAGGTGCTGTTGTAATTTTAATTGCAAGCCCTGGTAATGTACTTAAAGCGATACTTGTAGCCTCATTTAATGCATGTACTCTTGCTGCAGACGTAATTAAAACAAATCGGAGCTCATCTTCTAATTGATTTAATTGTGCTTGGATTGTTTCATCACAATAAAGATCAATTTCTGCTTCTAATCCAGAGCCAATGGTTCCATCAGCGCGGCGTTGTTCTAATTCTTTATTCACTACATCGCGAACTAACATAACATTTTGCCAATAAGTTTGTGAAAACGTATTTTTTTCTTCAAACAAAGGAAAGTTGTCATACCAAGTATTTAAAAATACAGATTCATTATGTTTACCTGGTATAAACTTCCAAATTTCTTCGGCAGTGAAACTTAAAATCGGGGCAATCCATCTTACTAATGCTTCTAAAATGTGATACATCGCTGTTTGGCCAGAGCGTCTTGCTAAACTGTTTTTAGCGCAAGTGTATTGTCTGTCTTTAATAATATCTAAATAAAAGGCGCCTAAATCATTGATACAAAATTGATGTATTTTTTGATAAATAATATGGAATTGAAATTTTTCATACGCATCAATAATTTCTTTTTGAAGCAAGCGTGCACGTTCTACAGCAAAACGATCCAATTGTAACATTTTTTCAGGTATAACTTGATCTTTATCAGGATCAAAATCATTTAAGTTTGATAGTAAATAACGTGTTGTGTTACGTAGGCGACGATAAGTATCGGAAGTTCGTTTAAGAATTTCATCTGATACGCTTATTTCAGTGCTATAATCGTTTGCTATAACCCATAAACGAAGTACATCAGCACCTAGAGTTTGAATAACTTTTTCAGGAGCAACAACATTTCCCAAAGATTTTGACATCTTATGGCCTTTTGCATCCACAGTAAAACCATGAGTTAAAACAGTTTTATAAGGTGCATGGTTATACATCGCAACGGAAGTTAACATAGCAGATTGAAACCAACCACGATGTTGATCGGAACCTTCTAAATAAATATCAGCGGGAAAAGCAAGTTCTTCACGTTGTTGTAAAACGGCTGTGTGCGTAACGCCTGAATCAAACCATACATCGAGAATATCCGTGCATTTACGATAATTTTTCGCATCTTCACCTAGCAATGTAGTTTCATCAAGTGAGTACCATGCATCAATACCTTCTTTAGCAATAATATTGGCAACTTTTTCAATTAAAGCGACTGTATTGGGGTGAGCTTCATTCGTTTCTGTGTGTATGAATAATGTGATAGGAACACCCCAAGTTCTTTGACGTGAAATACACCAATCGGGTCTGTTTTCTAGCAT
>JBFWPS010000170.1:0-4839 GCA_050249855.1 Gammaproteobacteria bacterium | reverse complement strand
AGCACTTGAAACGGCGGGTTTTTTAAAAGAAGTCACAACGCGTTTAAATATTCCTTTTATTTATAAATCTTCATTTGATAAAGCAAATCGTTCCTCGCATGAAAGTTTTCGTGGAATGGGTGTGGAGCAAGGCTTGCGTATACTTGAGCGTGTTAAAAAAGATATAGGTGTGCCAGTGATTACTGATGTGCATGAAGATACACCCTTAGATGAAGTAGCATCAGTAGTTGATGTATTACAAACACCGGCATTTTTATGTAGACAAACAAATTATATGCAAAAAGTAGCTGCAACGGGTTTACCAATCAATGTTAAAAAAGGCCAGTTTTTAGCGCCATGGGATATGCGTTATGTCGTTGCAAAAATGCGCGCGGTTGGTAACCATGATATTTTAGTTTGTGAACGCGGTGCTTCATTTGGTTATAATAATTTAGTTTCAGATATGCGTTCGTTAGTGATTATGCGCGATACTGAATGTCCTGTTGTTTTTGATGCAACGCATTCAGTGCAATTGCCAGGTGGTCAAGGTGGTAGTTCTGGCGGTCAACGTGAATTTATTCCTGCATTAGCTAAAGCTGCGATTGCGGTTGGTGTTGCTGGAATTTTTATGGAAACGCATCCTGATCCAAATAATGCATTAAGCGATGGTATGAATTCATGGCCGATGGATCAAATGGAAGCATTATTAAAAACTTTAAAAGACATTGATGAGGTGGTGAAGTAGTTGGCTTAGTTTTATTAATTGTTGTTAGCCCCTTTTTCAAAGGGGTATAATATGAGGTTGAGGTGAGAAGTTGTAGGGTGGATTAGGGCCGCAAGGCCCGTAATCTATCAAAACGTTATGGTGGATTACGGCGCTAAAGCGCCTAATCCACCCTACAATTCTACGGCTAAAGGGTGAGGGGGCAAAATCATATATACACTACCTTTCAAAATCATTATTTTACCCACTGATTTTTTATTATTTATACTCCTTGTTTGTGCTGGGATTTTTGGCTGGTGGAGTAACCGTCAAACACATTTACGACGCTGTTTTTCAAAACTTACAAAGAAACCATTAACCATTATTTCTCTTACCATCTTAAGTTATTTTGTTATCATTGGTTTAGTAGATTCTATTCACTTTCAACGTGCACTTCCAACCATTGCAGGAGAAAAAACAACTTATAGCAGTGATATCAATAGTGTATTAGATTTATTAATAACCCCAGTTGGTCAAAGAGATGAAAAAACTTATTCGGCACCTTATGCAACCCATTTATTTGTTAAAGAAATTGTACCAACCTCGAATAATCGCGTTGCTGAAATTTATCCGAAATTACAACATGTTAAACCTCAATCTCTAATCGGTATTCTATCTATAGTTGGCTTATCACTTTTGGAAACTATGATTTTAATAGCTGTTTTTCTAGGTATATCGATATGGATTAGAAAACGTCGAACTACAACGCAAGTGTTTTTATTAAAATCTTATTTTTCTTCTAGCATGAATGTATTTTTAATTACATTAGGTTTTTTGGCACTACTGACATTTTTTGCGCACAATATATCACAGGATTATTATATTTTTGGCACTGATAAAATCGGACAAGAAGTATTTTATGCAGCACTTAAAAGTATTCGAACAGGTTTGGTATTAGGTACTGTTACAACTTTAGTTGTTTTACCGTTTGCTTTATTGTTAGGGGCTTACGCTGGTTATTTTGGTGGTTTAGTAGATGATGTTATTCAATATGTTTATACGACGTTAAGTTCAATTCCCGGTGTTTTATTAATTGCAGCGAGCGTACTTGCATTACAAATTTTTATTGCAAATCATCCCAGTTGGTTTGTAACCATTGCTGCACGTGCTGATGCACGATTATTAGCGCTTTGTTTTATTTTAGGAATTACAAGTTGGACAAGTCTTTGTCGTTTACTACGCGGTGAAACTTTAAAATTACGAGAAATGGACTACGTGCATGCAGCAAAAGCATTAGGTGTTGGGCATTTTAAAATTATTCTTCGACATGTTTTACCGAATATGATGCATATTGTATTAATTACAGTTGTATTAGATTTTAGTGGTTTAGTGTTAGCAGAAGCTGTTTTGACTTATATAGGTGTTGGAGTGGATCCCTCTAGTTATAGTTGGGGAAATATGATTAATACTGCACGATTAGAATTAGCACGTGATCCAGTGGTATGGTGGCCGTTATTAGCAGCGTTTTGTTCAATGTTTTTGTTGGTGATTACAACAAATTTAGTTGCAGATAGTGTGCGAGAAGCATTTGATCCGAGGATTGATTAGAGACTATGGTGGGCACACGTGCACGTAACGTTTTCTTGAAATTTCAAAGCATCTGCATTGCACGTTTTGCCCACCCTACGGCTAGTAGGGTGGATTAGGGCCGCAAGGCCCGTAATCCAGCGAAACGTTTATTATTATTTTTTCATTGATGAAGTAGAAGTTTGGGTGTGACTATCATCATTATCTTGATTTTGTTTGTCATCTATTTCGCTGTCATTATCAGAGGTATCGGATTCTGTTTCGTCATCCTCTTCGTCACTGCTTTGAGAGCTTAGCAAACCATCCTCGTTAGTTAGTTCTAAAGGCTTCTCAGCACTAGATAGAGGATCAAAGGATTGACCTGCTCCTAATGTAGCGTTTGCCATAGTATTTTGGTGATCAGCACGATCGCCAGGGTTTGAGTTAAAACTTTCCGAGACCAAAGGGTCTCCTGGAAAACGAGTGGTTGTTTGTCCAAAAGCGCTACCTTTAAAGTCAGATTTAGAAATAGGTTCAGGTTTAGGAATAGATGGCGTGTTTTTCTCAGCTTCTAAACTAGCTTTCAATTCAAGATTTTCTGGATTACATGAAATGCCATTTTTGTAACAAAGCGTTTGAATCAATATCAAAGTTTTTTCATCATGTGCTTTAATCGTGATAACAAGATGTTCTGGTTTTAAACGAGATTTCTGTGCTAAACGTAGTGCTAACCTAATTGCAAGTTCATATCCAGCTTCATTACCATCCGTTATGTTAATTCTATCACCAAATACATCAAATTTTGTTTTAGCATTTTTTTCTTGAATTTGATAATGATAAGGTTCCTCAACAATCGTATATTTATCATCTGAAAAAAATGAACGTACGGTATAGATGTCTAATAGTTTAATTTGTTTATTAGCATGTATAGAGCTAGATTCTGCAGAAGGCTTAATACTTTCAACATTTTTTTCGCGCTCTTGCTGGGCTAATTGTCTATGTGCGTTTAAAATGTTTCGATCAGCTTTTTTTCCTTCACGTAATGCATTAGTATAGTCATCATCTTCTAATACACCCTCGGTACAGAATTTTTCTAACTTTTTAAATTCTGCTAAAATAAAAGCATGCATTGTCTGTGCATTGCTTTTAATTGCAGGATCTAAGTTTTCTTTGGCTGCAACACCGCCACCAAAAGCAGGTTCACCATTTTTATTGTAAGGAATATGAATAATATATCCTTCACCAATTTTACGGAAAATTTTTCTAAAGGCTGCTTTTGCATGTTCTTCAGTTAAGGGTACAAACTTTTCATCTTGTTTTGCATATGAAAGGGTAGGTACGCCAATTGCTTCAATATCATAAATAGAACGTTCACCATTTTTACCTAAATGTTTTTTAGGGCGTAAAAAAGCGGCAAGACCACCTCGATTATTACTCGAATGTAGTTGGTCTTCAGGTAATGCTGAATCAGGATAATTATCAGGAAAAATATAACAGTTTCGTGGATCATTTGGATCAAAGTCTGAATTAACAGCTTGTAATTGAGCTTGCCACTTATTCGCATCTATATTATCTGTAAGTATGAGTTTTTTTAATTGAGAGCCCTGAGAAGGGTCGCAACGTGGTATTGATAACATAATGATCCAGTAGAATAATTAACTGAGTTAAATTTTACCAGAATTAAAGTAAAAGTCAATGGTTATTTTGTGCGCACATTTAGTGGTGACTGCCTAGTGAAGAACGCGTATCAGAAGCAGGATCATCATCATCTGATGAGTGGCTGCTCGTTAAACGTTCACTACTGCTATGAGTATCACCTGTTATAACAGCTCTCATTGGTTTTGGTTCTGAATGAGTTTGAGAAACGGGATGTTCACTATTCAATGTTGCTAATTTTTCTGTTAAAGCTGGATTGGTTGTTTGAACTTTTATACCCTGGTCAGCAAATGCTTTTTGCATCTTTTGAAGTGATTCATCACTTGCTGCATTATTGATGCTGACAACCAACGGTTTGCCAGCAGCAACAAGTTTTTGAGCGTATTCGGCAATGTGATTGTAAGTATCAGGGGTACCCTGAGTAACTTGAATTTTATCTTTATTAAATTTAACTTCAGTATCGCCTTTTGCAACGGTTATTTGAGTTGGTTTATCTTCCTTGAGATCATATTTATTATCTTTTACAAAATGTTCTTTGATTAGCTTTGTATCTAATAAGTTACTATCACGATGTGGTTCTGGAAAGTACGATCCTCTAGAACTCTTAGAAATAGGAGCGGCTGATTGAAGTTCAAGCTCATCCTCTCCTTTTTGTGCTTCTTCCTCTTCATCTGATTCACTGGATTCACTTGATGGTGCGCGACTTGGTTGGGGTTTTCTCAAAGCATCATAATCAGTATCACTTTCTTCATATTCCTCTTCTTCTTCTTCCTCGTCTTCATCAGTATCTGCAACGCTTTCCTCTTCATCTTCCACCCTATCTCTAGCCGGTAATGGGGGGAGAGCATTGGTGACTATGTTTTCCGTTTCTTTAGCAACTTGATCGACTGTATCACTAGCAGTTCCTAGCGTGTCTGCAGTAACTGCGGCTACAT
>JBFWPS010000169.1:0-4839 GCA_050249855.1 Gammaproteobacteria bacterium | reverse complement strand
AGCAAATAATGGTGTTAAGTTTTCAAATAGAATCTTTGAACGGGCATTCTCTGGCGCATCAAAATTAATATCATTCACTTGCAAAAGCGCAAAATAACGCTCTGCTTCTTTAGGCGGACGAATTTTACCTGAAATACTATCCCCTGTGCGTAAATTAAATCGTCTGATTTGGCTAGGCGAAACATAAATATCATCTGGACCTGCAAGATAAGAACCCTCCGCTGAGCGAAGGAAACCGAAACCATCTTGCAAAATTTCTAACACACCATCGCCGTAAATATCTTCTCCGCGCTTAGCATGTTCTTTTAATATGTTGAAAATAATGTCTTGTTTACGAGTACGGTATGGATTTTCTATTTCAAGCTTTTCAGCAATCTCCATTAATTCAGAAACCGGTTTTTTCTTTAATTCAGTTAGATTCATAGGCCTTTTTCAATGGTTAGTGGTTGGGGAAATTGAAAACATAAATGGAATTAATACTTTGTTAGAAGGTTAACTACGTATAACTATAATCCTTTATTTTTAGTTTTCTTGAGTTAAGTTCGCAATGTAACATGCTTATTAGCACCCGTCTAGTACTTTTAGAAAAATTCTACTGTTTAAACGCGGCCAAAAAACCTTTAAGTTACCCTAAAGACGACTCTATAAACTCGACTAGTTGTGATTTTGCAACTGCGCCGACCTTGGTAGCACTTACCTCGCCACCCTTAAATAAAATCAGCGTTGGTATACCTCTAACACCATACTTAACTGGGGTACGTTTATTTTCATCCACATTGACTTTAGCGATGCGAACTTTGCCAGCAAATTGAGGGGCAATTTCGTCTAAAATGGGGGCTATCATTTTGCATGGCCCACACCATTCTGCCCAAAAATCAACAAGTACAGGCACATCCGAATTTAA
This sequence comes from Gammaproteobacteria bacterium, assembly GCA_050249855.1. Lineage (GTDB taxonomy): Bacteria > Pseudomonadota > Gammaproteobacteria > JBGSLN01 > JBGSLN01 > JBFWPS01. The sequence continues at coordinate 3,935 of JBFWPS010000169.1, read as the reverse complement.
AACTTCACTCTCAAAAGAATCATCTGTCACTGTTAATATATGTTCACTCATAATTTACCTTCTTCAATCTTATACATTGACCATCTTCTTAAAAAACCAATAAGTTAAGTGATAAATATTTTTTATGCAACCTATTTTTTTGAGTAAATAATAGATATAATGCTCAGCTTGTGAGTTGCTGTAAAAATTATAAGCCCTTAAATTTCTATGGCAGGACTTATGAAAAACAAAGCTATCATTGCGCGGCACGCATTGTTTGCACGCCGCAGCAATCCAGAACTGAGTTGAAATAGATAGTCAGCTCTGGATTGCTCCAATACGCTCGCAATGACGCCTTAAATTTTTCGTAAGTCCTACATGGATTGAAAATTTATTTTGTTTAGGAGAATTTTAAGATGATAGAAATGAGTAGCCCCGCTGACGTTTATAAATTTGCACTTGCAATCTATGATATTTGTGACTTTATGGGAACACCCCAAGTTAATTGTGGTTGGCCTAAAGAACGTCAAAAACTTCAGGAATTTGCATTACGTGTTGCGATGGGGGCTTTTGAAGATGACAAAGCGCCTAATATGATATCAGCACTGGCAGGTATGGTACTCAGTACTGTCCATACAATATATCAATCTACTAGAAAACATTCTCGATTAGCTCATACACTATTAAAAATGCTACAAGACGACGGCTATTTATCTAATACTCATAAACCAAAGGTTGTAGCGCTTGTTCCAAATAATAACAAACATGCTGACTTAATCGTCTCGAAGCGTGATGAATGTAAATCACGAGAAACTAAAGACACTCAAAAACTACTCGAACAAATTATTTTGAGGCAAATCCTTTCTAAATTACAAAACGTCGTTGAACATATCAAACTAGAAAATAATCCCTATTCTACACAATTTGGTGAAAAAGTTGCTGAAATTATGAAAACTTTATCTGACTGGATAAACGGTCAATTCTATATAGAGAATCTAGAAAGTTTTCTAAATGAATTAAGGGATCGTAAAGAATATATCCTTCATGGAAAGAGTTCAAAACTTAGTGGTACAGAATCCAGATTTTATATTGCACTTGCTAATTTATTCGGTTCTAAAAGTTTCACTATTGGAGATCGTAATTATCTTGCGCAACCTAATGCACTTTATGACTTACCAGAGCTTAATAGACTCATTCAAACATTACGCGCTATACAAACTTCATTATTGCAAGAAATGCGCCCTTTAACGCTTGAAGAAATAGCGGGATCTATTACCACTTATGAAAAATTATCCAATTTATTAGGTGATCAATTCATCAGCCAACGAAGTTTAATAAGTACTTTGTTTACAATTACGGAAGATCCGGCCCAGACATCAACCCCAAAAGACAATGCAGCTAACCATGCTCATATCAAACCTGACGATGAAAGAAGTGACGAACTAGAGCAAGAGAAAGAAGATGAAAATGACGAACTAGATCAAGGCGAAGAAGAAGAAGAAAGCCACGAATTAGCTCAAGGCAAAGAAGAAGAAGAAAGCGACGAACTAGAGCAAGACGAAGAAGACGAAGAAGACGAAGAAGACGAAGAAGACGAGGAAGACGAGGAAGACGAGGAAGACGAGGAAGACGAGGAAGACGAGGAAGACGAGGAAGACGAGGAAGACGAGGAAGACGAGGAAGACGAGGAAGACGAGGAAGACGAGGAAGACGAAGACGAAGACGAAGAACGTAAGAACCCCGTTATTACACCAACTTCTACATCAAATGGACCTGGAATGTGACAAACCCAATTGCCAAGAAACGTTTCGGCCAAAATTTTTTAATCGATCTCTCTGTGGTGCAACATATTGTTAAAACCATTGCACCACAAGCAGAAGATCGAATCATTGAAATTGGTCCTGGTTACGGTGCATTAACAATCGCCATATTACCGCTTATTCAAAAGATGACAGTGATTGAACTTGACCGTGATTTAATTCCATTACTGACAAAACAATGTGAAACACTAGGAACACTTGAAATTTACCAAGCCGATGCGTTACGTTTTGATTTTGGGCGTCTTTACGTAAAACAACCATTACGCATTATTGGCAACCTCCCTTATAATATTTCCACACCTTTACTCTTTCACTTATTTGAATATAAATCCATCATTCAGGATATGCATTTTATGCTACAAAAAGAAGTGGTGGATCGCTTAACAGCGGAAACAGGTAGTGGTACGTATAATCGATTAAGTGTCATGGCTCAATATCACTGTAAAACTGAATTTTGTTTTTCTGTTTCACCACATGCATTCAAACCAGTTCCTAAAGTTGAATCGGCAATCGTGCGGCTTTGCCCTTATCAAGACAATGAACATCAAACTAAAAACTTTCCTTTATTTGAATCGATTGTTCGTCATGCTTTCATGCATAGACGAAAAACGCTTAAGAATAACTTGAGTACATTTGCAAATGAAGCCCAATTAAAGAATCTAGGCATAGACCCTCAAAGCCGCGCTCAAAATCTTTCTGTTAAAGACTACATTGCACTGGCAGATGGATTATCAGCTACTTGTACCATACCCTCGTGAACTCGTACGACATATGTTGGTACGGCCTCATAAGCCGGTGGCGCGGTCACAGCGCCTGAACGAATATCAAAGCGTGCACCATGACGCGGGCAGATGATTTCACAGCCTTCTAAGTCGCCATCTGATAAAGTACCCCCATCATGTGTACAAACGTCTTTAAGCGCATAAAATTCATCTTGATAACAAAAAACAATGACGGGAATATCGTCTACTTCAACAACTCGCCAAGTATTGTCTAAAAAATCGACTACAGGCACCACATTCACCCATTTGATCATATATTGTCCTTATCTCATTACTAAAAGCATTTCACCTGCACAAAAGTGTTGATATTTGTACAAATTTAGGTATAATGCTCTATTAATTATTGTACAAATAGAATACTAGTTATGTACCCAAACATATTACGTCATCAAGTCGCAATACAAAAGAAAAATACTGAATACCTATCTTATGAGGAACAGTTCTTATCTACACTTACCGTAAATGATCCCTTCATATACCTCGTATTAGCCTGCAGAGAAGCGATGAAACAAAACAAGATGAATATTCTTAAAATGTGCGCTTATCTAGGAAAATTTCTTATAGCATGGCCAGACTGTGAAGAAGGGAAACTATATGTACGTGCTGCTATAGCGATGATATACCCACACATTTTATCAATAGACCCAGATAGGACACAGTTATCAGAGGAACGATTATATAAACTCGTTGAAATGCAATTATTACTTCGTGAGCATCAACCTACAATCCAAAAAGTAAAAAATGATGGTTCGAAAAAAGAAACTATTCAAAATGTTGAATTAAGTGCTTGTTACCTTGCAATGAGCAACCTTTTTCTTTTGAAATCTGAGCAAAGCGAAACAGTTGCTGATATTTTAAAATTATTTTTAAATGATGAAACGTGCTTACAAATTTATTACCGCTTCAAAATATTGTTCAAAGCTAGCCTCAGTGCGTACCAAGCATTACGCACCCAAGAACAATCGCAGTGGACGCCAAAGCTAACTGGTCGGTTTACTGGCACTACAAAAGATTTTCAAAAAATTTCAGAAAAATTAAATCCTCAAATACTCCAAGAATTAGAAAATTGTGATATTACAACACTCACAGAATTTGTTAACGATGGATGTGACAATTTCCCAAATAATTCATATACTCGCTTAGGGGATATATTTGTGACAGCTAAAAATTTCTTAGCTATTTTTAATGCCATTTTTCCTCAAACAACAACACTTTTAAGTATTGCAAGCGATAAATATTTAACATACTCAGCACCACGAAGGCCGCAATCCGCAGCCGCAACGCCTTCTAACTATCATCACATGCATTAACAAAAAACGCTGACAAAAGAAAAACGTGATAAAATTAAAATTTA
>JBFWPS010000168.1:0-4855 GCA_050249855.1 Gammaproteobacteria bacterium | reverse complement strand
GTAAAAATTAATTTTCCATGGGAGTGCGCTTAAGATGCTAAATATTCTTCGACGCATCGTGCAAGAAATTAATGCTGCGCATGACTTTGGAGAAGCTTTACAAATATTAGTTCAGCGAGTTCGTGAAGCAGTTGAAACACAAGCTTGCACTGTTTTTCTCATTGACCCTCATACAAAAGAATTTGTATTGATGGCGACTGCAGGTTTAAATCAAGAAGGTGTTGGTAAAATTCGATTAAAGCCAGGTGAAGGATTAATTGGTTTAGTCGCAGATCGTGAAGAACCAATCAATCTTGAAGATGCTCCTTCACATCCTAGTTTTGCTTATCACCCTTCAGCTGGTGAAGAACGATTTAAAGCATTTTTAGGTGTTCCTATTATTCATCATCGTGAATTATATGGCGTCTTATTTATCCAGCAAGAAGAAAAAAGACGTTTTGGTGAAAACGAAGAAGCTTTTTTAATTACTATTTCAGCGCAACTTGCTGGAATTATGGCACATGCAGAAGCAACAGGTGCATTTGAAGCATTATTTTCATCAAAAGTAGCAGGGAAGCATAAACAAGATATCTGTCTGGAAGGTGTTCCAGGTTGCCCAGGTGTAGGCATTGGTACAGCTGTTTTAGTTTATCCACCAGCTGATTTAGATGCTGTACCGGATAGACAGGTTACAGATATTGATGGGGAAAAACAGTTATTTTATGCTGCTTTAGAAGCTGCTCGTCAAGAAATTATTTCACTTGCAGAACGTTTAGAAAGTAGTTTACCAACACAAGAACAAGCGCTATTTGATGCGTATTTAAAAATATTAGATGATACAGCTTTAGGTAAAGAAGTATGTAATGAAATTGATACTGGATTGTGGGCTCAAGCAGCGTTACGTAAAGTTATCAAAAAACATATTCGTCAATTCGAAGCACTGGAAGATCCCTATCTTCGTGAACGCGCAAGTGATATTCGTGATCTAGGACGACGAGTGTTAGCTTATTTGCAAGAAAGACAAGCACCTATCCTAATTTACCCTGAGCAGACTGTTTTAATCGGCGAGGAAGTAACGCCATCTGCTTTAGCAGAAGTTCCTGAAGGTTATTTAGTTGGTATTGTGTCACTACGAGGTTCTGTTAATTCTCATGTCGCTATATTAGCGCGTGCTTTGGGTATCCCCGCTGTAATGGGTGTTGATGGTTTAGCGATTTCAAATCAATCGATTGATGGCAGTGATGTTATTGTTGATGGTTATTACGGACAAGTTTATTTATGGCCATCTCCACAATTGCGTCAGCAATTTATTACATTAGCAGATGAAGAACGTGAACTTGATACAAATCTTGAAGAACTACATGGGTTGCCCGCAGTAACACCCGATGGTCATCCAGTAGCGCTTTTTGTAAATACTGGTTTGCCTGCAGATGCAGGGCTTTCTCTCAGCGTAGGAGCAGAAGGAGTAGGATTATTCCGTACTGAAATTCCATTCATGGCACGCGATCATTTTCCTGCGGAAGAAGAACAGCGTATTATTTACAGACAATTATTAAATGCTTTTGCACCTCGTCCCGTTATCATGAGAACTTTAGATATAGGTGGTGATAAAAGTTTACCTTATTTCCCCGTAACTGAAGAAAATCCATATCTTGGATGGCGTGGTATACGTGTTACACTCGATCACCCAGAGGTTTTTTTAGTTCAAGTTCGCGCGATGTTGAAAGCAAGTAATGGATTGAATAATTTACGAATTTTATTACCGATGATTTCCTCTGTAAAAGAATTAGATGATGCACTTGAATTATTAGATCAAGCTTATCAGGAAGTGATTGCTGAAGGAACACCAGTCATTCGACCACCAATTGGTATTATGATTGAAGTTCCTTCCGCTGTTTATCAAATTCGTGATCTTGCAAAACGTGTCGATTTTGTATCAGTTGGCACAAATGATTTAACACAGTATTTATTAGCAGTTGATCGAAATAATTCACGTGTTTCTCAATTGTATGATTGCTTACATCCAGCTGTATTGAATGCGTTACTTCAAATCATGCAAGGTGTGCGAGAAGTCGGAAAGGAAATTAGTATTTGTGGTGAAATGGCCAGTGACCCTGCTGCTGTTATTGTATTACTTGCTATGGGGTTCCAAGTGTTAAGTATGAGCTCTGTTGTATTACCTAGAGTGAAATGGATTATTCGTACATTAAGTTATGGCCGAGCTTGTGAGCTTTTAAAAGAAGTGTTAGAGATGGATGATGCGGCACATATTCGCTTTCATTTGGACCAAGCTTTAGAACAAACTGGTTTGGGTGGCTTGATTCGTGCAGGGAAGTAGTCTTTACTAGCTATTCCCCTAAATTTTTATAAAAAAAACCTAGAAAAATCGTCATAATATGATATTGTTAGCTTGCAGCTGTAAATAGACCCTTGTTTTACAGGTTCTGGTGTTTTCAGCTAGCTAATTCTTTGTTTTAACTGTTTATTATAGTGAGGAAATAAATATGCCAAAAAAAACGGCAAAAGCAAAAAAACGAACTGTTAGCAAGAAAGTTGCTAAAGTTAAAGCTGTAAAAGCAGTAAAAGCAGTAAAAGCAGTAAAAGCTGCTAAAGTGAGTAAAGTAATTAAAGAACCTATGTCAAAATCAGCGTTAGTTGCTGCTATCGTTGAATCGACTGGTTTAGCTAAGAAAGAAGTATCAGCTGTACTCGAAAATTTTGTAGAAATCGTTTACGGCCATTTACGTAAAGGTGCTGCTGGTGTATTCAGTTTCCCAGGGTTAATGAAGTTATACATGGTGAAAAAACCAGCTGTTAAAGCGCGTAAAGGTGTTAATCCTTTCACTGGCGAAGAAATGATGTTTAAAGCTAAGCCAGCACGTAACGTGGTTAAAGCAAGAGTATTGAAAAAGCTCAAAGATCTTGTTGCGTAACATTTTAGGTATCATGAAAAAGGGTTGGTGTGTTATCACGCCAACCCTTTTTCTATGGAAAAAACAAAACAACGATTAAGCGTCGGTTTACTTATCCGCTTCCGTTGCTTGATTCGCTTGTCCTTTCTTTTGACCATATTTTCTGTAGAAGTCTTCAACACGACCTGCAGTGTCTACTAGCTTTTGTTTACCTGTATAGAATGGATGGCATTCAGAACATACTTCTAAATTAAGATTACGTCCTAGTGTTGAGCCAACTTCAATTACATTACCACAACTACAGGTGGCCTTGATTACTTTATACTCTGGATGAATGTTTACTTGCATGATAAATCCTCAAAAAATTAGGCAGCAATGATACCGCAGTTGATGGAATCTAGCAATACTACTTAAAAAAATGCTCTCTATAATGTTTCAATTCAAGAATAGAGTCTTTGATATCGTCTAAAGCCAGGTGTTTTGACTCTTTTTTTAGAGATTTAGCTATTTCAGGCTGCCAACGGCGGGCTAATTCCTTGATGGTGCTAACATCTAGGTTTCGATAATGGAAATATTTTTCTAATTCGGGCATGTATAACCACAAAAATCGCCTGTCCTGGCAAATGCTATTACCACACATAGGTGATTTTCCTGGTGGTATATGCTTCTGTAAGAAGGCAATTGTTTCCGCTTCAGCTTGTGCTTCAGTGATTTTGCTTGCACGAACACGCTCGACTAGTCCTGAACCAGTATGTTGTTTAGTATTCCATTTGTCCATATTATTGAGCGCTTCATAGGGTTGATGAATGGCAAATACGGGGCCTTCAGCAATAATTTCCAACTGATCGTCGGTTATAATGGTCGCAATTTCGATGATTTTATCTTGTTGCGGATCAAGGCCGGTCATTTCTAGGTCTATCCAAATTAAACGGTCAAGGTGGCTATTATTGTTCATATTTAGGCTATTCAGTGAGTCAAATGAGGTCTTTAGTATATACTGCTTTTGATGTTTAATGCGACAAATTTTGTAAAGAGATCAGTGTAAATATTGATCTAAAATCAGGGCTATTTTTAATCAGATGCTTGATAGCCATTCTGAGGTTTTGAGCCAAAATGCCAGAATCAAAAAATGTGGTGGTATTTAGATGAAAAAAATATTTACAAATTCATAGTTGGGCAATAAAATAGCAGTAATTTTTTGACATGATGAGGTTTTTAAATGAGACGAAAACGTAATCGTGAAGCTGAAGATGATACTAGTTACGAGCGCATTTTATCAATCTTAGGGACTGTTTCTACTGGTGCTTTCGTTGAGGATGAGGAAAATACGATAAGATTAGGGATGATGGGTGCTGGCGATGATTCTCAAGGATCAGAAGATGAGCGCGTTGTATCTATTGCTGATGAAGATCCAATTTCCCGTGCTAATATAAGAAGGCGTATTTAACTGAATATCCACCATTTAGTTAATCAGGTGATGCCCCTCATTTTTAAAAAATGAAGCAACTATTTTAGAATTTGTTGCAGAATTACCAAAGTTTTATTCTAATGGAACTTTAAACTTTTAAGAAGGGGTAAAATATGAGTGCCCACTTTATTCAACCAATCCGTACATACCTGTTAAACTTGCAATCAAGTATTTGTGATGAGTTAGCAAAAGAAGATGGGCAAAACCATTTTCATATAGATGAATGGCAACATGCACAAGGTGGTGGTGGACTTACCTGTGTTTTAGAGCAAGGTGGCGTATTTGAAAAAGCAGGGGTTAATTTTTCTCATGTAAACGGTAAAAGCTTACCTTCTTCTGCAACAGCACATAGAACCGCCTTAGCGGATAAAGAATTTGAAGCTTTGGGTGTTTCTTTAGTATTACACCCAGAAAATCCTTATGTTCCAACAACACACTTTAATATTCGGTTTTTTTATTCAATGTCAGAAGATGAGAAACCTATTTGGTGGTTTGG
>JBFWPS010000167.1:0-4855 GCA_050249855.1 Gammaproteobacteria bacterium | reverse complement strand
CCGCCATAGCGATTGGCCCAGGCTTAGGTCAAACAGATTGGTCAAAGCAACTGCTTCAAACTATCATCGATGTAAATTTACCAATCGTGTTAGATGCGGATGCACTTAATTTATTACCCAGCATTAAAAAATTACCTCATCAATTTATTTTAACACCACATCCAGGCGAAGCTGCCCGCTTATTAAACTCTGATATGACAACTATACAATTAGACCGTGTGGCAGCAGTCGTTGCACTCCATAAAAAATATGGTGGAACTATTGTATTAAAAGGTAAAAATACGCTTATATGCGACACTCTCCAGCAACTCAGTGAATGCCCTTATGGAAACCCTGGAATGGCAACTGCCGGCATGGGCGATATACTCACAGGAGTTATTGTAGGTCTCATTGCCCAAGGTCTTAACCTCACTGAAGCAGCACAATTAGGTGTTTGTATACATGCGTTAGCCGGCGATCACGCCTCCAAGCAAGGCGAAAGAGGATTAATAGCAACGGACCTACTTCCACATTTAAGAACATTAGCAAATGCCAATACCTACTGAGATTTTACAAGAACGAACGATTATATTACCTAATGAAGCGGCGACCTTAAAATTAGGAAATCAGCTCGCTAAAGACTGTCCTTGTCCTTGCGTGATATTTTTAATTGGTGAATTGGGTGCTGGGAAAACCTGCTTTGTTAGGGGCTTTTTACAAGGATTAGGTTATACAAAACACGTTAAAAGTCCAACTTATACACTTGTTGAACCTTACCATTTTGTAGATAAAATGGTATATCATTTCGATCTTTATCGTTTAAATGACCCTTCTGAACTAGAATTTATAGGTTTTCGTGACTACTTCTCGCCTTCGAGCATATGCCTAATTGAATGGCCAAAAAAAGCAGAAACCATATTGCCGAAACCTGATATAAGTTGCTATATTGAGCACCAAGATTCAAAACGAATAATAACTTTACAAGCACATACTAAAGCAATAAAAAAAACGATTGACCACTTATGAAAAATTTAAAACATTGTCTGCAGTTTATAATATTAATTCTATCATTATCGTTATATTCTAATACTTTCGCTGCCGAAAAAAAAATTCTAGCTGGACGAACTTCGTCTTCAGAAGGTAAAACACGCATTGTATTAGAGTTTGATACAGAGACTTCCTTTCATGCTTTTGAATTACATAATCCAGATCGTTTTGTTTTAGATATCAATCAAGCAAAAAGTATTTTTCCGCTTGCAAGTTTATCTTCACATGATTCCATCGTTAAAAATATTCGTTCTGCAGCACATGAACAAAATGACTTGCGTGTGGTCTTTGATTTAAAATCTCCTGTGACTATCAATGAGTTTTGGGTGCCTGCCTCCTCTAATTCCAAACCAAGATTAGTCATCGACTTTACTGAAGGAAACAAAAGTAGTACATCAACACAAACTAGTATTCCTATCCAAAGTCCTGTTGTCGCTATCGAAAAACCAAAAGAAGATATAGCAAAACCATTTTCAACACCGACTGAAAAAACTTCTTTTAATTTTAAAAATCCTTTCAAAAATAACAAACGTAATTTTATTGTGGTTATTGATCCTGGTCATGGTGGCAAAGATACAGGAGCGAATGGACAAAGAGGCTCACATGAAAAAGATGTTGTGTTATCTATATCTAAAAGCCTACAACGCCGCCTCAACTCTATTTCAGGGATGAACGCTATATTAACCCGTGATAGTGATTTTTTTATCCCACTACGTGGTCGCTTAAACATAGCACGTAAACATAAAGCAGATCTTTTCATTGCGATTCATGCAGATGCTTATATTAATAATCATTCTCGTGGCGCTTCCGTTTATGCATTATCTGAACGTGGCGCCAGTAGTGAATCAGCACGTTGGTTAGCAGTCAAAGAAAATGATTCCGAATTAGGTGGCGTTTCTAACTTTCATGATAAAAGTTATTTGGTTCGATCCGTACTTTTAGATTTATCTCAAACGGTTACCATCACGCAAAGTTTACAAATGGGAAGAATGATTTTAGATACACTAGGTCAATTAACTGTATTACATCATAACAATGTAGAACAAGCAGGATTCGTGGTTCTAAAATCTCCAGATATTCCATCACTACTGATTGAAACTGGTTTTATTACCAATCCATATGAAGAAGCTCGCTTAACGAATGCTAAGTATCAGGATCAACTAGCACAATGTATTGCTTATGGCGTCATTCAATATTTTGTCCAACACCCTCATCATACAAAGGATGGCTAATTTGCGCATTCAATTATTACCGCTTGAAATTGCGAATCAAATAGCAGCTGGTGAAGTTATTGAAAGACCCGCATCAGTTGTCAAAGAAGTTTTGGAAAACAGTATAGATGCAAATGCCACCCAGATTAACATCCGCATTGAACAAGCTGGTATAAAATTAATTTCCATTCAAGACAATGGTCGTGGAATACATCCTGATGATTTAAAACTCGCGCTTTCCCGTCATGGAACTAGTAAAATAAAATCCGCCGATGATTTAATGCAAATACGAAGTCTTGGTTTTCGTGGTGAAGCTTTAGCAAGTATTTGTGCTGTAAGTAAGATTAATCTTGCTTCCTGCATGCCTGAACAAAAATCCGGTTGGCAAATCCAGGCTTCAGGTGTTGCACAAGATCAAACACTAAAACCCATAGCACAGCCACCGGGTACGCATATAGAAATAAGAGACCTATTCTTTAATACGCCCGCCAGACGAAAATTTCTTAGAAGTGAAAAAACTGAATTCAGTCATATTGAAGAAATAGTTAAGAGAATCGCGCTAAGTCAATTTAATATTGGTATTCATTTAGTGCATGATAATAAAAAAATTTTTCAACTTCCTCCTGCTACCGATAATACTGCAAAATTACATCGTCTTGCCAAGCTAACTAATCAAGCGTTCGCAGAAAATGCGATACAAACAGATGTTGAAATTGGTCAGCTAAGACTTTGGGGCTGGCTAAGCTCAAAAAAAATGAGTTATCCTCAAACTACATTGCAATATTTTTATATCAATGGGCGCGTCATCAAAGATAAAGTAATCACACATGCGATAAGACAAGCTTACGAACCATTTTTACCTGAAGGGCGGCATGCTGCATATATATTATTTTTCGAGCTTGACCCAAGTTTAGTGGATATTAATGTACACCCAACCAAACACGAAGTTCGTTTTCGTGAACCCAGACTAGTACACGACTTTATCTATAGCTCGATAAAGCGCAGCCTTGAAGATCCAACACAAAGTAGCCCTATTGAATATACAAATAAAGAAAGATTTATTCATCATAAAATACCTAATAGACCTTCTTCCTATAAAATTCAAGAAACAATAGACGTTTATGATAAGCTATCTGAAAACAATTCAAGCACTAACAATCTATTTGGTAAAATTATTTCCTTCTTCAATCATAAGTTTTTAATCACGCAAACAAATCAAACACTTTATGTTATAAACATCATCGAATCACAAAAATTAATTATTGAAGAACTGCTTAAAGAAGAAAACATTGAAAAACAACCTTTATTATTTCCTGAAACTGTTAATCTCAATAAAAAAGAATGTGATTTAATTATCCAAAATTTAGATATACTTACAGATTTAGGTTTTGAAATCGCATTAATCGGAGAAAATTCCGTAGTAATACGACTTGCACCATCAATTACGAAAGGATGTGACCTGCTTGCTTTGATTTCTTCTCTGGCAAAGTGGTTATGTTCGGATACTCGTCTTAAAACACAAATCCAAACATTTATCATTCAGTATATTGCGGAAAACAAACGACTGATGTCTTACGATGAACAAGAAATATTTTTACAATTTCTTGAAAATCTGGCTAAAAAACCTGGCTTTAAATCTCAAAATCTTTGGCAAACGTTTATGTAATTTTTTATTTTAAAAACTCAAATGGTTCAGCTAGTGACTTATCTTGGTTTTTTGATATTAGAAGTTCACGAATAAACTCTATTGGAAGCTCAGGATTATCAAGTGCACACTTGCCTATTTTAGCCCAAAATTCAATTTGGTTTGGAATAGAGCGACATTCTGCGCTTGCTACCCGTTTTGCATCATTGTAAATACTTTCATCAATTCGTATTGGTATACCCATATGATCACCTACAAAAGTTACAAACTGTTACATTCGTAGCATAGCTAATAAATCTGCCATTTGCAATGTCTACGATGAAAATATTACCTTAACGGGCAATTAACGCGAGTTTAAATAACTATATTATGATACTTTATCAGTTAACATCTAAACCAATAAAAAAACTAACATTCTCCCTTCCTTTCATAGCAAATAAAAAATAATGTATTTTAACCTACTCATGACTTATTATTCGTTTATCAAAGTATATAAAATTATTTAATTTTACCAAGAGTAAAAATGTATCCTAATCTAGTTAATGAGGTAGTTTATGACTTTGAAAATGGTGATTTAATTTTAATTAATCTTCAACTTGATTGAGGCATAAAACCTGTCTTGTTTGAATATTTAAAATTTACTTTGGTTGCTTCTTCTATAGGGATAGCCTTGTGACATTTAAATAATCCACAACCAGAGTTATTTGGCATGACATCATAACTAACACTATCTCGATGACGATTAAAAAATAAAGAAGCTGCTTGTTTTACTGACTCTGTTTGTATATTTGGTGAATGCCAATTTTGACTTAAAAGCAACATAGAACATAAAGGCCCAGATGCAGCTAAAGCATGTAAGCCAAACCATGTCGAAGCAAAACTTTCTCGATGGAAATTATAGGCCACTTTATTTTGAGGATATTGGATTGGTCTGATTGGAAATCTTTGAATAGCTGATCATAAAAAGCAGATC
>JBFWPS010000166.1:0-4863 GCA_050249855.1 Gammaproteobacteria bacterium | reverse complement strand
CATCTAGAAATTACGTTGCTCCGCGCACCCCGTTAGAGCATCAACTGGCAAAGATATGGCGTGACGTTTTGCATATCGATGCAATTGGTGTGCATGACAATTTCTTTGAGCTAGGTGGACATTCATTGCTTGCATTAAAGTTGACTGATAATATTTCAATTGCTTTTCAGAAAAATTTTTCTGTTAAAGATATTTATTCATGCCCGACCATTAATGAGTTCTCAGAAAAAATGTATTTGGCCAGTAATTTTGTGATACCAAACAGTGAATTTTTAATACCTCTATCGAGGAAATGCCGTGCATTTAATCGGGGGCTTTTTTTGGTTCATCCGGGTGGCGGTTTGGGATTGTGTTATCATTCCTTGGCACTTCAAATTAGCGCAGCTGACCCTGAAGTAGAAGTTTTTGCGATTAATAATCCGCGGTTTTATAATCCAGAAAATCCTTATTTAACCATTGAAGAAATGGCTTCTTCGTATGTACAAATGATGCTAGCTTCGGGGAAGTATAAGCATTATTATCTAGGTGGTTGGTCTTTTGGTGGAGTAGTAGCTTGTGAAATGGCAAAACAATTACTGAGCGAGTATAATATTAAAGTTTGTGAATTAATAATTTTAGATAGTTTTAATTTTTCTGTCCTGCTGGATTCTCATGAGCGTAAAAATTTACTACTATTGAATGCTCCTCAAGAAATCGATGGACTTGACAATCTAACAAAATTTTCTCAAAAACAAACGTATTCAAATTTGGAATTGTCACTATGTTTTGAACCTTTGCGTTATGCAGGACCAGTGACTCTAATAAAATCCACTGGAGAAAATACAAAAATAGAGAGGCAATATCAATTAGAGCCATTTAACGGTTGGGATGCTGTTTTTGATCTCAGCATTTTAAATCTGTTTGGCATTAAAACCGCGCATGAAAATTTCCTTGACAATGCTGTCTTGTACGAGTTGACGAAAATAATTCTAATGGCGATGGATATGTCGAGAAGAATACAATCTTTTTCACAATGCACCACGACCGAAGCAGCGTATATTTTGCAATTATTACGATGTGTTACATTGAGATATTCTGATTTTGTTGAAATGCTGTTATTGAAATGTGATGTGAACGGATTTTCTATTGAGCCTTCACTAGGAAAAAAATTGATCGAAATTTCAAATTCAAATAAGGACATGAATACAATAAATGTTCTGACGCGCAGTTCACTTGGTCGATCTATGCTTGCTGAACATCGCTTATATTTGAGTTATTGTCGACATAGATTTTTTGCCGATCCTGTTATTTGCTCCGTTATTCATGAGGATTTGGATAATCAAACAGTAACAGCGACGATTACGCATGTCATATGAATTTTTGGGAATCCTCTTAAATTTTCGATTGTATATCTCTGAAAAACTAATGGTGATGATGTTGTTTAAATCAGGATCCGAACTGTAACAATTTTGAGGAATTGTGGCTGTGTACTGCATGATGATATTTTTATTCGGTGTATAGAATTTTTTTATACAAAAAGCGAGAGCCAAGTGATTTTTCTTGCTTGGTTGGTAATTTTCAGCTTATAGTTAGACATAGTGCGGTGCTGACAGCTTGGTGTCAGTCTTGAGGTGTCATATGGATAATCATCTTAATGAGGGGGTGATATGCCAATAGGTTTCCGATTTAACGAAAAAGGCTTTAAGCTAGTTACATCTGGAATACGGTTCTGGATGTCTTTAAAAGAAGAGGTTGATGTTCTTTACGATAATATTGTTAGCATTAGACAACATCTATCTGGTATTGACCCTGCGGGTTTTCGCTGCCCGGGAACAAATTTTCCACGAAAAGTCGCGGCAGGGACGTACTACACGAGCTGCTGGCCTCTAAGAGCTGATTATTGGAATGCTGTTGGCTCAGAACAATTAGTTGAGATTGTTCTAAGACATAGCGCATATGAACGACTAGTATTTGGCGTCACTGATGCTGCTAGGGTGATTAATGACCTGCAAGCGCGTCGTCGCCGGTATATGGAGACCGAGATGTCATATCAAGTTGAAGTTCGTGAATTGGTAATTCCTGGAAATTCAGTTGATATCTCCGTCACCTTGAGTAGACCATCGGGACAAGAAAATTGTCCCGTCGTTATTTTAGTGGCAGGAAGCGGCCCTACTGATCGAGACTGGAACAGCTTGTTGCTGCCTGGTAACAATGGGAGCGGGCGATTATTGGCAGAAGTGTTAACGCAGCATGGGTACATGGTGTTTCGATATGATAAGAGAGGTATTGGAAAGAGTACGTTGAAAAATAGCGCAAATAGTCAAACTTGGAATGATCAAGTTATGGATCTAGTGCACGTAGTAGAATTCGCAAAGAATTTTGAAGGTGCAGATGCTAACAAAATTTTCGTGATGGGACATAGTGAAGGTGGCTTGACTACGCTCAAAATGATGGAGGATAACTCTTCGCTAGGGGTTAAAGGTATTGTATTGTTGGCTACCCCTGGAAGAAGTTTTGCTCAGATAACACTATCACAACTTTCAAAGCAATTGTCCAATATTTTATCAGAAGAAGCTCTCAATACTGATCTTGGAAATTTGGAGCGGGCGTTTACACAAATTATAGGGAAGCAACGACCGTTGCCCTCTCCGGAAAGTATTAGTGGGGTTGCAGGCGTGCAGAATTTTTATAAAATGTGTGTAAGTCCTAAAAATATTGGATTTATGGAAGAAATATTGGGTTTTCATCCGAGTAAAGCACTCAAAAAATGTGATATACCAATTCTGCTGCTTTCAGGAGAAAAAGATCTTCAAGTGCACCCTATTGAGGATACTACATTTTTGTATAAAGAAGCATCTCAGATGCAAAAAAGCGAAGTGACATTGTCGCTGGTGCCTGATGCTGACCATGTGTTGAAGCACGAAAGCCGAGGTTATGACGAGCTACGTCCCGAAGCATCTCTGACGTATAATAGCAGCGATCGGTGGTTGGACGAGACCGCTCTGGGAAGTATTCTAGATTGGTTGAAGATGCAATCTGCATTGGTATTCGGCAATTCTAGCAGCGCTGCTACCGTATCAAGATCAAAAAATTACTGAATATGGGAGTAAAGAAAAGTGTTGCATTGCTGCATAATTGGTGAAACCAGCCTGGCGTTGGCCTGTGGTCAAGTACTTATCGACAGTGGCTACAATGTTGCTCTGGTCGTGACAGGCAATACTAAGGTTTGTGAATGGGCTAAGCAAAAAAATATCTGTGTCATAGAGAACCTCAAAATTTTAGAAGCTAGCCTGGCTGATTTTGAGTTCGATTTCCTTTTTAGCATCGTTAACTATAATATATTGTCTGATCAATTATTAAAAAAAGCACGCTGCCTTGCGATAAACTTCCATGATGCACCCTTGCCCAGATATGCAGGGGTGCACGCGACGACTTGGGCAATTCTTGCAGGGGAAAAAACGCATGGAATAACTTGGCACGCGATGAATGTAGAAGTCGATGCAGGTGAGATACTTGAACAAGTGTTATTTCCAATCGAAGATTCAGAGACTGCATTAAGTTTAAATTTGAAGTGCTACGAGGCAGCAATTGAGAGTCTTAAAAGCTTAGCCACGAAATTGAAATCATATAAAGTAGTATCGGCAGCACAAAATAGATCACTGCGTGTACTTTTTACATGGGCTCACATATTTAAAAATAATGGTGTGTTGTTGTGGCACGAAAGCGCGGAGGAAATTGATCGACAAATCAGAGCACTTAAGTTTGGTAATTATCCAAATGGCGTGGCTTCAACGAAGTTATTCCTTGAAAATGAATTTATAATTGTCGATGGTGAGCTTGCAAGGGGTTCGTTACAACAAGCAAGTCAGGGCACTGTCGTTCATATCAGCGCGCAACACCTCATAGTAAGCGCAGCTGGTGGCAATATTCTGTTAAAAAAATTCACAACCTTAAGCGGCGCAAAACTTGATCTAGTAGATATTGTCAGAAAACATCACTTACAAGTTGGTAATGTTATCCCTTCTTTGAGTGAAGCACAACGAGAACAACTAGCAACATTGAGCCAGCGATGTAAAAAGCACGAAAGGTATTGGGTTACAAGATTTAAGTCTCTCGTCGAAATTTTTCCTCACGCAATATTTCCAAAACCACAATGGGTAAATTCCAAAAGCACTTCTGTCTCAAGATGCAAAATTGCGCAAAAAAATAGCGGGGAAATACCAAAAGAGCAACATGTTTTTGCAAGTACATTAATTTACTTATCATGCCTCAATAATTTTAAGCCATTCATAGTTTGGATCAGTAGTGATAATTTAAAACAATGCAATAAAGTATCGATGTCGTTATTTGCTGACAAAATTCCAATATTAATTGAATTTAGGGAAAATTGGAGCTTCGAAAAAGTAGTACAAGAAGCTAATGATGCAGTGTCATCAGCTTTTGCTCGTGAAACATATGAATTGGATATTACGACACGATATCTTATGGAAAGCGAGAAATACAGGCCAGATATCATCTACGATTTCTCAAATTTTGAGGACACTAATATTGATGAGAACTCGCGGATAAAATTCCATGTTATTGAAGCTCCAAATGGGACAGAATTAATCTTAACTCAAGCGGAAAATGCGTCATCTGTTTTACTAGATATTAATTTAATAGCTGAAATACACTCTAAAATACTACAGAACAAAGAAGGTTTATTAAATTCTGTTGCCTTAATTTCATCAAATGAATATCACAAACAGATAGAAACATGGAATCAGACACAGGCGGCCTACCCGAGTGATCGGACGGTAGTTGAGCTATTTGAGGCACAAGTATCATTATCACCGGAAGCGATAGCGGTTGAAGGTGAGGGGGTTTCATTAAGCTATCAAGCGT
>JBFWPS010000165.1:0-4873 GCA_050249855.1 Gammaproteobacteria bacterium | reverse complement strand
TTATATGCAATGAAATTTGGGGAGGTTTTTTTATGACATTTGTTGTGACAGAAAGTTGTATACGATGTAAATATACGGATTGTGTAGAAGTATGCCCAGTTGATTGTTTTTATGAAGGCCCTAACTTTTTAGTGATTAACCCAGATGAATGTATTGATTGTGCATTATGTGAGCCAGAGTGCCCAGTCAATGCGATTTACTCTGAAGATGATTTGCCTGAAGGTCAGGAAGCTTTTAAAGAGATTAATGCAAGATTGTCGAGTTCATGGCCGAATATAAATGTTCGTAAAGCACCACCCGATGATGCTGATGAATGGTCTAAAGTTCAAAATAAAAAACAATACATAGAAGAATAGCTTTAATCAAATGGATAGGATTCAAGCATGTATGATGTATCAATTGATGATTTTTTTTCTGAAAATAGTTCTTTAAAGACCTATATCCCAGATTATAAACCTCGAGTCCAACAGTTGGAAATGGCCAAGGCTGTTGCTAAAACTTTATCTGAAAACAAGTCACTGATTGTAGAGGCTGGAACGGGTACAGGAAAAACATTTGCCTATTTAATTCCAGCACTCATGTCCGGAAAAAAAATACTTATTTCAACAGGTACTAAAAACTTACAAGATCAATTATTTCACCGTGATTTGCCATTACTTTGTAAAGCGCTTAAAAAACCAGTTAAAATTTCTTTATTAAAGGGTAGGCGTAATTATTTATGCCATTATCGTATTCAAAAAAATAGTTTAGAGGGCAGGTTTCCTTCAAAAGAATTAACCGTAGATTTTTTTTCAATTGCAAATACAGCGTCACAAACCAAACTTGGTGAAATAGCTGAATTTAAAAATATTTCAGAAGAATCTCAAGTTTGGAATTTTGTTACAAGTACACATGATAACTGTTTGGGTCAAGAGTGTGATTACATCCATCAATGTTTTGTCGCGCAAGCAAGAAAAAAAGCACAAACTGCAGAAGTAATCGTTGTCAATCATCATTTGTTTTTTGCGGATTTAATGCTTAGAGATGTAGGATTTGGTGAGTTATTACCCGGTGTTGATGCAATTATCTTCGATGAAGCACATCAGTTACCCGAAATAGCACAGCAATTTTTTGGAGAAGTGATTAGTACTCGGCAATTAGTTGAATTAAGTAGAGATGCTATTAAAGAAATACAAATCAGTGCGAGTGATATGCCCGAAATAATGGATGTTTTGATGTCATTACAATCAAATGCTCAAGCATTCCGCTCACAGTTTCCCAAAGAACCGCAAAGAAAACCGTGGCAAGATATTATGCATAAAGCAGAATTTCAAACAGCAATTAATATGTTGATTGAAAATATTGCAAAAATAAGAGATCAATTGTCTCAAATATCGGTTCGATCAAAAGGGCTAGAAAATTGTGGTAAACGAAGTGCAGAGCTATTGGCATTATTTAAAAAATTAACCGAACCTACTCCAAGTGATCAAATACACTGGTATGAAACATTTATGCAATCGGTTAGTTTGCATCACACACCTTTGAAATTTTCAGAAGAATTTAATAAGCAACTTAAAAATCTTCCAGCTGCGATGATATTTACTTCAGCCACGTTAACCGTGAATAATGATTTTAATTATTTTTTGGAACAATTGGGATTACATGAAGCAGAAAAATTACAATTAGATGGGGTTTTTGATTATCAAAAACAAACAAAACTTTATGTTCCCCAAAGCATTGCTGATCCCAATTCAGGGCAATTTATTTCAGATATTATTAAAGCAAGCGTGCCGGTTATAAAAGCCGCACGAGGTAGAACATTTTTTTTATTCACCAGCTATTATGTATTGCAAGCAGTTGCAAAACAGTTGGCCATGGAAATTAACTACCCCATCTTGATTCAAGGGCAAATGCCTAAAACAAAATTGCTAGATAAATTTAGACAATTAGGCGACGCTGTATTATTAGCCACTAATAGTTTTTGGGAGGGAGTTGATGTAAAAGGTGAAGCTTTATCGTGTGTGATCATTGATAAACTACCTTTTTCATCACCCTCTGATCCGATTTTAAAAGCACAAATTCAAACGATTAGAAATGCAGGGGGCGACCCGTTTACACAAATACAGCTTCATCATGCTGTTTTGAGTTTAAAACAGGGAGCAGGGCGTTTAATTCGTGATGAAACGGATAGAGGTGTTTTAATGATTTGTGATCCTAGAATTATCAACAAACCTTATGGAAAAACTTTTTTAAATAGCTTGCCCGCTATGCCATTGATTAGAAGTTTAGAGGAGGTTGAAGCGTTTTTTGCGTAGTTAAACCACCCCTTCACCCCAACCCAAAGAAAATAGTTGTAGGGTGGATTAGGGCCGCAAGGCCCGTAATCCACCAAAAGTTTTGGTGGATTACGGCGCTTCGCGCCTAATCCACCCTACTTTTTCCCCTTTAGGATGAGGGGATATAAAAAAAGGAATTAAAATGCATACATGGACGTTGGCATTTTTAGGTGGACTATATTTATTAACTTTATTGAAAAATATTCCTAATATATTTTTTATAACATCAATTTTTACTCTAAGCGTTTTTTTATTTTATTTTTTAAAAAAATATAAAAATCTATTCTTCAAGGAACTTTTGTTTTTTGTTCTTGGGTTTTCATGGGCTAGTTTTTTAGCCTTAACTGTTTATCATTATGATTTCCCAAAAGATCTAGAAAACAAACCCATTTATATGATTGGAACAATCAGTTCGATCCCAATTAAAACAAATTTTGGTATACGTTTTGATTTTAAAACACAAGATTATGATGGCTTAAAGGTTCGATTAACTTGGCCACATCATTCATCCAAACAATTTAAAGTAGGGCAACAATGGAAATTACTAGTCAAATTGAAGCGAATACATGGTTTTTTAAATCCCGGCGGTGATGATTATGAAAAAATGCTGTTTATGGAGAATATACAGGCGACGGGTTTTGTTTTGAAAGCTTCAAATATTTCAAACCATCATCCAATCATGAATTTGTCTTACTTACGACAGAGCATTGCAACGAATATTCAAAGAGAACTGTTAGAAAATCCTTTTGTAGGAATTATTGCAGCGCTAGCAGTTGGTGAGCGTTCCCATATTACTCCTGAACAATGGCGTGTTTTTAGTGCGACAGGCACTAATCACTTAGTCGTAATTGCCGGATTACACATAGGAATTTGTACGATTTTTACTTATTTTATTTTTGCGTGGGCTTGGCGTAGGAGTGCTATTTTACCTCTAATGATTCCTACGCCTATTGTAGCTACTATTGCTTCGTTAATCGTTGCTTTTATTTATGCTGCACTGGCTGGCTTTTCAGTGCCTACTTTACGTGCGCTTATCATGGTTATGGTTTATATGATGGGGGTTATTTTTAGAATACGATTACCAGCGCTGCACGCTTATTTTTTAGCTTTATTTTTTATCTTGATTATTGAACCATTTTCAATTTTAAGCGCTGGTTTTTGGATGTCTTATTCGGCAGTTTTTATTATTATTTATGCTATGAATTATCGGTTGAGTACCAATTCATTATGGTGGCGTTTTGGGCGTGTTCAATGGGTGATTGGAATAGGTTTGATTCCTTTAACCATGCTTTATTTTCACAATTTTTCATTCAGTAGTTTTTTTGTCAATAGTTTAGCGATCCCTTGGATAGGTTTTTTAGTTGAACCCTTGTCAATTTTAGGTGCCATAACATCTTTATTTAATCAATTTTTAAGTGTTGTTTTTTTGAAATTGGCCGCTTGGTTATTAGCTTCTATTTGGCCCATAATAACTTGGTTTTCAAATTTTTCAACGATGACGAATGATATCTATTTAGAAAATAAAGGGGTGTTTTTTTCCTTGTTGATGGCAGTATTATTATTTCTTGCTCCCAAAGGTTGGCCAGGAAAATATTTGGGTTTAATTTTTTATTTGCCATTTTTTTATTATCAACCTTCATCGCCTAAACCTAATCAACTCTGGATGAGCTTATTAGATGTAGGGCAAGGATTATCAGTTGTGCTACAAACGGCACATCATGTTTTGGTTTTTGATACAGGCCCTAAATTTTCAAATGATTTTAATACAGGAAAGCAAGTGATAGTGCCGTTTT
Organism: Gammaproteobacteria bacterium; assembly: GCA_050249855.1. Lineage (GTDB taxonomy): Bacteria > Pseudomonadota > Gammaproteobacteria > JBGSLN01 > JBGSLN01 > JBFWPS01. The sequence continues at coordinate 765 of JBFWPS010000165.1, read as the reverse complement.
TGAAACATGAGGGCATTAAAAAAATTGATAAATTATATATTAGCCATGGGGATAATGATCATAGAGGTGGGGTGGGATCTGTTTTACAATCTTTTAAAGTCCAATCGATTGAAACCAGTGTGCCTGATTTGTTTCCTAAAGCATTATCAACTTATTGTAAAGCTGGAAGACATTGGCGCTGGGATGGCGTTGAATTTGAAAATTTATACCCAACCCAAGAGCAACTTAATTTAGATAATAATAGTTCTTGTGTTTTATTGATAAAGGTTGGGACTCATAAAATACTATTAACAGGTGATATTGAAAAGCCAGCTGAAAAATATTTGTTAATGCATAACGTAAAACAATTAAAAGCAGAAATATTAGTTGTTCCTCATCATGGCAGCATTACTTCTTCAACTGAAGCGTTTGTAGAAGCAGTTCACCCAAGATATGCACTTTTTGCAACGGGCTATTTAAACCGGTTTCACTTTCCAAATCCAATTGTTTTAGCGCGATACAAGAAAATGCACGTTAAAATGTATAATACAGCAGAAACAGGTGCTGTGATTTTTAAAATAAGTGCTGATAAAAGTTTGCATGAGCCTGACTTATATCGTTTTTTACATCAGCGTATTTGGACACATTCAAATTAAATTAATAGCAAGTAAATCTTATGATAGATCTTGCTTTGTTAATTAAAATGAGCATAATATCTTAATAATTTAAGTATTTATGAAAAACTGTTTTCTCCGTCGTCATTGCGAGGCTCGCGGTGTTTGCGGG
>JBFWPS010000164.1:0-4896 GCA_050249855.1 Gammaproteobacteria bacterium | reverse complement strand
CGAACTCTCGGTATTAAAGTTCCTTCTAATGTTTCAAGACTAAAATTAAATCAACAGTAATGACTGTAATTAATTGCCTTTGTTAATAAAATCAATCAATTACGTTTAGCTTAGCTCAAACTCAGGATTCAACATTGAAGCTTGTAAAACAGTTAGGGGTCAAGTCTTTTTATTAGCGCTTTATAAAACGCTAATAAAAAGACTTGACCCCTTTAGTTTTAAATTCGCTGCAAATATTCTTCTCTTAAAATGCCATAATGTTCTAGATCTAAATATTCACCCCATTTTTTGATATGCCCTCGAAAACAACCTTCGTGTTGCATACCGACCTTTTGTAATACGCGACCCGAAATAGGAGTGATCGTTAAATGACAAGAGTGAATACGATGTAAATTTAAATCCATAAAACCATAATGTAACATTCTTCTAGCAGCTTCAGTTGCATAGCCAACACCCCAGTAAGGTCTTCCCAACCAATAGCCTAATTCTGCGTGATCATATTTATAATTAAAATCAAAGCCAATCGCGCCCATCAATTTATTTTGTTTTCGCAAGACAATCGCTAAATTTAATAAGGTGCCGTGTTCATACATATCATCGTGACAAGCGATCCATTGTCTTGCCATAGGTTCTTCATAAGGGAATGGTAAATTTTCAGTATTCGTTGCGATATCTTTATCATTGCCTAATTCAGCAATAATTGGAGCGTCTTCTAATTTAAAAGGTCTTAGAATTAATCTTGGTGTATCCAGTGTTGGTATCTTTCTCATGTACTATAACACTCCTGCACGTAATAAATCATGTAAATGAATAATACCAAGAATCGTATTTGTATCATCGACGATAGCTAAACATGTGATTTTGTATTGTTGCATCATTTGTAGTGCTTCTGCAGCGAGTAAATTGCTTTGTATCGTTTTGCAATTGCGCGTCATGACTTCACCAATACGTGTTTTATGTATATCAAGATCGGCATCCAGTGTTCGGCGCAAGTCACCATCAGTGTAAATGCCAATAAGTTTATTATTTGCATCGCTAATAAGTGTCATTCCAAAACCTTTTTGTGTCATTTCAACTAAGGCTTGGGTTAATAGTGCATCTTCCGTTAAATGTGGAATACGATCGCCTGTGTGCATTAAATCATGTATACGTAATAAAAGTTTTTTTCCTAAACTACCGCCAGGATGAGCTAATGCAAAATCTTCTGCTGTAAATCCACGTGCTTCTAGTAATGCAATGGCTAAAGCGTCTCCCATGACTAAACTTGCGGTGGTGCTTGAAGTGGGGGCAAGTCCTAACGGGCATGCTTCTTCATCTACGCTTACATCAATATTAACGGTTGCATTTTGTGCCAAGGTGGACTGTGGATTTCCGGTTAAAGCGATCAAAGGTGTGTTGAGCCGTTTAATTAAAGGCAAAATAATTAATAATTCGCTGGTTTCTCCAGAGTTAGACAAAGCAAGAACTACATCTTTACTGGTGATCATACCCATATCACCGTGACTTGCCTCACCTGGGTGTACAAAAAACGCAGGCGTGCCGGTACTTGCAAGTGTTGCAGCAATTTTATTGGCAATATGACCAGATTTACCCATCCCTAAGACCACAATACGTCCTTCGCAATGTAGCATTAATTCGCAAGCTTTCGAAAAATTGCTATCGATACGGCTTGATAGCTGATTGATAGCAGCTGCTTCGGTTTCTATAACTGCAAGGCCTAAGTGGCAAAATCGTTCAGGTTCGATCATGATATTCCTACGAGATTTGGTTTAAAAAAGGTGATTTTAGCACGACCCATTTAATGTAAAAAGCTCACAATGCATAAACCATTTGATTAAAGTATAAGAGTGTAGTTAGAATACATAACCTGATGGCAATAATTGATTTAAAAATGACCAGTTGGAGAGGTGGCTGAGCGGTCGAAAGCGGCGGTCTTGAAAACCGTTGAGGGGTAACCCCCCTCCCAGGGTTCGAATCCCTGCCTCTCCGCCAAAGCGAGTTACGTACCATTTAACGGGAGCATTACTTGATTAAAGTACTGATTGTTGATGATCATGAGTTGATACGCCAAGGGATCCGTAAAATTCTGCAGGAAAGTAATGAAATCCATATTCTTGGTGAAGCGAACAGTGGTGAAAATGCTGTTGCTTTCGTACGTGAGAAAAGGCCTGACTTGGTGTTAATGGACGTAAAAATGGCAGGTATAGGTGGTTTAGAAGCAACAAGACGCATTTTAAGAGTTGATCCCACCATTAAGATTATTGTTGTAACAGCCTGTGATGAAGAACCGTTTCCCTCCCGTTTATTACAAGCAGGGGCTAGTGGTTATTTAACGAAAGGCTCCAATTCAAAGGAAATGTTATTAGCTATTCGTCGTGTGCATGCAGGACAACGTTATATTAGTCCTGAGATAGCCCAATTACTGGCGTTAAAGAATTTAGAAGAAGTTGAAGAATCACCTTTTGATAAATTATCTGAACGTGAGTTACAAATTCTAATTATGATCACCAATGGTTTAGACGCAAAAGAAATTTCCCAAAAACTTTGTTTAAGTGCAAAGACAGTTCACAGTTATCGCTACCGTATTTTTGAAAAATTAAAAGTACACAATGATGTTGAATTGACTCGTTTAGCGCTACGTCATGGTATATTGGATAAAACCGACTTGCCTGATGGCGTCGCTGGTGACGAATAAAAATTTTAATATGTCTTCTGAATTTGATCACAAATTCTTTTTAAAGCATCTAAGTAATCAATCTGGCGTTTATCAAATGATTGGACAGGGTGGAGAAGTCCTTTATGTTGGTAAAGCACATAATTTAAAAAAGCGTGTCAGCAGTTATTTTCGTAGTGATACCAAGAATCCTCGTATAGCATCTTTAGTAAAACAAATTCAGGATATTAAAGTGATTATCACCAGTAGTGATAATGAAGCTTTATTACTTGAAAATAATTTAATTAAAAAGTTTCTTCCACGTTATAATGTATTATTTCGTGACGATAAAAGTTACGCCTATATTTATTTATCAAAACATAAAAAATTTCCACGCTTGGATTTTTATCGAGGTTCTAAGACTGAAGAAGGATATTATTTTGGTCCTTATTCCAATAGCACTGCTGTTCGAGAAAGTTTAAATCTATTGCAGAAATTATTTAAAGTTCGTCAATGTAGTGATGTGTTTTTTAATAGTCGTACTAGACCTTGCATTCAGTACCAAATCAAGCGTTGTACTGCTCCTTGTGTTCATTATGTTTCTGAGGAAGATTATCAACAACAAGTTAGGCTCACTCGATTGTTTCTTGATGGAAAAAACAAACAACTACTTCAAGAATTAATGGTAAAAATGACAGAAAGTTCTGAGAAAATGGATTATGAAGAAGCAGCTCGCTACAGAGATCAAATTACTAATCTAAGAAAAATACAAGAAAAACAATATATTTATCACAATGAAGCAGATATGGATGTTATGGTCATTATTCAAGAACACAAAATTATTTGTATAGAAGTTTTGTTTTTCCGTAATGGTCGTATGATGGGGGAGAAATCATATTTTCCAAAAATTCAAACAGATACGCCAGAAGATGAGATTATAGCGAGCTTTGCAAGTCAATATTATTTATCAAAAAATAATGAAGCAGGCATTCCCGCTCAAATATTTGTTAATGTTTTACCAGAAGATAAAAACTGGTTAGAAGATGCATTAACAGAATCAGTAGGACATAAAGTAAAAATTAGCAAACCTGAACGTGGTGAAAAGTTACATTGGATTGCGCTTGCTAAAACGAATGCTGAAAATGCATTAAAACAACATTTGGTCAGTAAGCATCATTATTTTCAACAAATGACTGCACTACAAGAAGCATTGAAACTGCAACGGTTTCCTACACGACTTGAATGTTATGATGTAAGCCATACCTTTGGTGAGGCAACCATTGCTTCATGTGTTGTTTTTAATGATATGGGACCTGATAAGCGAGCGTATCGAAGATATAATATTACTGATATACAAGCTAATGATGATTATGCTGCGCTTCGCCAAGTGTTAACTAGACGATTAAAAAAATTAAAAGAAGGGGAGCAAGTTGCACCCGATATCATGATCATTGATGGTGGTAAAGGTCAACTCAAACAAGCAGAGGCAGCGTTAGAAGAATTGCAAATTAGTGGTATAGTTTTATTGGCGATTGCAAAAGGCCCTACCAGAAAAGCAGGATTTGAAACCATTTTTTATAAATCGAATAGTCATGTGGTGGCGTTACAATTTTTACCGGATGAAGTAATGCATTTATTACAGCATATTCGTGATGAAGCACATCGGTTCGCAATTACAGGGCATCGTAAACAGCGTGATAAGCGTAGACTAACTTCTCCTATAGAAGCTATTCCTGGTATTGGAAAAAATAGAAGACGACAGCTGTTGAATTACTTTGGTGGTTTACAAGAGTTAAAATGCGCAAGTGAAATCGAAATTGCCAAGGTCCCTGGTATTAGTAAAATGCTAGCAAAAGAGATTTATGATTATTTTCATTCAGCTTAGGTTTTAAAAAAAGTTTTTTGGTCAACATTTGTTCTAGTTTGATGATTTTTACTGAATGAATTGCAAAACGATGGCTATTCGGTTTAATGTAGATAGATAAGGAAAAACAACAATTCTAGGAATACTACTATGCGATTTAATTTGCCTAATGTGTTAACGCTGATTCGGATTTTATTAATCCCTGTTTTTGTTTTATTTTTTTATCTACCTTTTCATTGGGGGCATTTAGTCAGCGCCATCGTTTTTGCATTAGCGGCAATCACAGATTATTTAGATGGTATTGTTGCTAGAATGCTTGAGCAAACAACGCCATTAGGCGAATTTTTAGATCCAGTGGCTGATAAACTAATGGTTGCTG
>JBFWPS010000163.1:0-4940 GCA_050249855.1 Gammaproteobacteria bacterium | reverse complement strand
TTGTCTAAGTATAAAGCTAGCTTGTATAGCTACAAAGGCCAGTCGAGATACAAACTCAATTTCCGCTGCAGTAAATTCGACGACGTGAAAATCTCCATGATGAAGCTCTCGTTGAAGTTTTCCCTCTTCGTCATATACATTAATTTTCTTTATATTACGCTGAGCTAAATTAGCCCATCGAGAATCCATTTTTAATTTCATTGGGGCAGTGCTCTTTTCTGCTTCTTCACTACTTCCCGTTTCTTTACTCTTTTCTGTCTCTTCTCTATTTCTCTTAATGGTAAAACGAGATAGAACCTTTACTTTCATTTCAGAAGGAGAATCAACCAATTGTGCTAATGAAACAAAAGCGTTATTTTGTACAGCCCAAGCAACCTGTTCAGGATTTCTCTTAACGTTTACCTTTTGAATGTCTAGTTCGAAGTCTTCATCAAACACTAACTCTTTTTGATTAGCTACAGCTTCTTGCTTTGCAGCTTCAAGCTTTTTAAGATTTTCTATAGTCTTTGGAGTAAAAATATGTAGATCTAAATCTTCGAATTTCTCAATAGCCTTCTCCAATTTTATATTTGATAAATCAGAATCAAATATAGAAATTTCAGGAGCCTGGGGTTCGGATATAATATCTATATGCGTATGATTTTCTATTAAAGATGGTGAAGGTTTGACGTTATATAAATCATATTCCATAACATCTTTTGGAAAGAAGAGAGGATCACTATTGCTTTCAATAGATTTTAAGTCTTTAGAAAGATCCTGAAATGAAGATTTGAGAGTATCATCTTGTGTATCTAAACCCAAGAACTCTTCTAATGGATCATAATCTTCTAAATGAGAAGATGAAGATATTTGGCTCGTCTGTTGGGACTGTGGAGAAGAAAAATCTTCTATCGGGTCATAATTATTAGATATAAAAGGCTCCATAATAGTTCATCCTATTTGGATTAATATCTAAAAATTATTATAACAAAATAAAATTAATTTTTCAAACAAAAGGTAACACAAAACCCTAAGAAAAAACAAATTAACGAAATAAAATTTTTACAAAACTAATTTAAATATAACTACTCAAATGAAAACATAAAACATTTATAATCAGGAATTATATCATTTCAAATCGAGAGATATTTAACCAATTTACTATAAATGATTTATGTTTCCAAATTGTCTTAGAATTAATAAAAAGTTATATTAATTTCATTGTAAATTTTTTATACTGTTCTTCGGATACAAATGCTCGAATTATTGCCTCATCTTCTACTGATAAAACATCATGCCCTTGAAGAATAGTAATTCCTTTGATATTTGCATTCTTAAAAATTTCTAACATTTCTGATGTAACAGTTAAAGACTTAATTTTATGATTCTCTATGTGAATTGCTCCGATTCTTTTTCCTTCAATTAATTCGCTCAAGTTTAAATCTTTTTGAAAAACTAGATTTTGAGTAAATGAAACACAACAAGCTTTATATGTTCCGCTTGTCTTTTTATCTACAATAGTAACGCTTCTACCCACCAAATAAACCGGAAGTAAAGCATTTTTAGCTAAATTTGAAGTTTGAAAAGTGGATAACGTTGGTACTACTGATTTGCTATCAATAGTTGGATGTGTCGATACATTGAACATATTTCTCTCCTATTTGTAATTTTGAATTTAAAAATAAATTGTTTAAATTCTAACAATTTTCTTTTTAAAAGACTATAAAAAATTTACGAATTCTTAACAGTATATAAATTTCTAAGCTACTATAAAACTCAAACGTCTGATAATGTTAATCCATTCTAACTTCAATAATAATCTTAAATGGATGCAAGATAATTCGTTTTTACCTCTCTCTTAATTTTTGAAGTTCTAATTGAGCTGCTTGATTGCCTTGAGCTGCCGCTTTTTCAAGCCAATGGCAAGTAAAATTTGGATTTCCAAGAGAAAGATAAATCATGCCTAGAGTATACTGCGCGATATCCAAACCTTGATTAGCTGCCAATTCAATATAGGTAGCTCCCAATGGTTTATCTCTTTTTATTCCTTCGCCATTCAAATACATCACGCCTAAATCAAATTGGGCTTCTTTGATTCCTGCATCTGCTGATTTCTTTATTAGGGTAAAAGCTTTAGAAAAATTCTGTTTAGTTCCTCTTCCTTGAAGATACATCATTCCTAATTGATACTGTCCGCGAAGATCTCCCTTATCAGTAGATTGTTCAAATAGTTCAAATGCCTTTTGATCATTCTGAGGAACGCCATCACCTAAATAATATTTTTGTCCAAGTATCTGTAGAGCAATTTTGTCATTTTGGGCAAGAGCTTTGCTTAACCAATACATGCCCTTTTCTTCGCTCTTTTCTAATCCTTGCCCCTGAAAATAAAGAGCGGCTAATTGAGATTGAGCTTGAGCATCACCTTGCAAAGCTGCTCTTTCCATCCACATTGCAGCTTTTGAATAATTCTTTTCGAACATTATTCCATCGTGATAGAGGCTTCCAATCAATGTTTGCATTTGGGGATCTTTCTGCACTTCTTCTCTATTGAGATAGGCTTTAAGATCCTTAATTTGATTTCTTTTCATCAATTTTAAAGTCCTTTTCACATAAGGGGATATCTTACGAGAAGATACTTTTTCGACATTTTGAAACTGTCCAGTTGATTGTTGAACCTCAAATGAGAGAGCTTCATTTCCTTGCACTAAGCTATTAAAAGCAAGAAATAAGCAAGAGGAAGATAAAATTAAATATCGCATTTTTTCTCCTAAAATTTCTGAAACCATAAGTAAATAATTATTCGTGTTAACTTCAAAAGTGGAAATAACAAAGCACTACCCGATTAGCAGCATTACAAAATCATAACCGTAATGTGATCTGAGACATACACTTGTTTGCCAGACAAGGAAATGGATTGAACTGGCAATGGATCAATTTTAATGCTTACTTCTTGAGCATTGATCCATCCAGCACAAATATCTGAATTTTCTGCTACAGTCATCAAAGCTTTAACTACAAATTCTGGCTTTTTTGACTTAGAATTTCTTGTCTGAATGACATCTGAAAATGTTATATTTGTATTTTTGTCTAAACTCTTTAACAGCACAAAAATATGACCATTAGAATCAATTTCGGATTGGCATTGCATCTTTCCAGAAGCAAACGAATAAATAACGTTGCCACGTTTAACAATCGGATCTTTATTTTGGGCTTTAAAGCTGCATCCCATCGTTAAAACGGTAATTAATAAAAAAAATCGTATGACTTGTAACATAAAAATTCTCCAAATATTGATTTTAATTTTTTAAACAGAGCTAAATAACATTCGCTAGCCAGGTTGAGTGAGTAATTCTAAAACATCAAGTTTCTGATGTTCTAATGCTAAATAGATTGGATCAATGTAAGAACCTTGAGGATTATTTTTGAGAAACTCTTCTCGTAATACATATTTAAATGGATTTTGATTCGGATTAAGGCCATTATCTAGCAGTAGTTTTACAGCTTCATAAGCATGGGGTGCATATTTGATGGCTATTTGTAGAATGCCTTCTTCCTCAAAAATGCCTGAATTTCCCTGTTTGTCACTACGGATAACACCTTGGGATACTTGGTTAAGATCAACACCTTTTTTGATCATTTCCTGTGCTAAATCCAATTTCCCTTTCTTAATGGCCTCTATTAATGGATGGCGGAAATATTTATCGGAAATTTGAGTTCGATATTCTCCTGCTATTTCTGTATATTCTTGATCTACTTCGATTTTAAAGTTCTGCAATAAATCGATGAGCTGCAATTTATTATATTGATATATCAAAGATAGGGGCGTTTCAATAGAGCTCAATAAATCTCCTTCTTCATTACCTGCTTGCCTTTTCTCATAAACAAAGTTTTCTCCAGGATCGATCCCTGCATCTAGCAGCAGTCTTACCATATCAGAGCTGTTAGGAGCGTATTTAATTGCAACTTGCATTGCTCCTTCTTCTTCCATTTGAGTGATGCCATGAGGAGAGATTCTTGTGACTGATTGTTTAATTTCATTAAAGTCCACACCATCTTTCAACATGGTTTGAACTTTTTGAATATCTCCCGCAGCAATTGCATCTAAAAAAGAATGACGTAAATAACAATCAATTAAATTTAATGTATAATTGTAATCAAAAGATCCCTTATATTTGACAATTGCTAGAGCAAGATCATCATTATCTTGATCAATTGCTTGAGCCAGAGCTGCATTAGTGTATTCCAACAATATCGGTGAAATCGCTAATACATGGCCTGCATTCAATAAAAATCCTGTTATAGCAATGTGGAATAATCTTTTTATCATTTAGATTCTTCTCCGTAATAAGTTGTTTAGTGCATTGATGAAAATTAATTGATCACTTTTTTCAAAAGAATTTCCCTTATATCGCTGTATAAATCTTCGATCTTGAAATCTTTTAAAGTCGGATTTTTTTTAAGAGCCAGTGAAAAAAACTTGGCGTAAATGACAAGCTTTAGAACAACGGCACAAATTGCGTTATAAAAAACTAAGAATAAGGCCGAAAAGAAAAGAATATGTTCGCCTGAAAACAATATCACTAGGCTAATTGCCAAGCCAATTAAAGACATCAGCCAATAGACTCTGACAGGCCATTTAAAAGCCCGAATATCCACTCCTTTAATTTCAAATTTCTCATTTCCCCTTAAAAGATAGTGGTAAGTCACGGCGTTAAAATAAAAAATGCTAAAAGCAGGAATTAACCACACACAGGTAAACCAGAACTTATTTCCATCTTGAAAAGAGAATAAAACCATTAAGCATACCCCCAACAAGTAAAGAACAAAGGTTAGAGGTTTATTGACAAATAATAGCATAGTCATGGCTGCTCCTTTTGTTTCACAATGGGCAAATTTAGCTGGACAATAGGATAATTATCAGGCAAGCGAACAAATGCACGATTTCGAGGAAGAAAGATCGG
>JBFWPS010000162.1:0-4954 GCA_050249855.1 Gammaproteobacteria bacterium | reverse complement strand
ATTACATAATTTAAAACCCAATACATTTTGGCTTTTTAGAAACTTGATGGATGATTGGTAAAAATTCTTTAAAATGTAATCCACCTTGTTCTGGTGTACCTACTCCAGGTGCTTCAAGCGGATCTATACTATCAACATCAAAGCTAATGCCAAATACTTTTGTATGTTGTTGTATACGTTTTAATGCTTCTTCTACACAAGTGCTTAACCCTCTTTCATTCACTTCATCCATATAATAAACCCGCACATTCAAATCTTCTATGAGTTTTTGTTCTCCTGCCTCAAAGCTATGAACGCCAATGATACAAAGATTTTGCGGTAAAATAGCAGGTTGATTATCCATAATATGCGTTAATTCAGGTACACCTTGGCCTAATAGTGCAGCCACAGGCATGCCGTGAATATTGCCTGATTCTGAAGTGTTGTGTGTGTGGCTATCCAAATGTGCATCAAACCATAGCAAACCAAAATCATCTTTTAATGCATGTTTTACACCCGACCAAGTACCGATTGCTGCTGAATGATCGCCCCCCACCACTAAAAAACGTTCCTGTTTTTTCACTAAATCAGATGTTTCATGAGCTAACTGTATAACCATCGCCTGTACTTTTTCTAATACTGTTTTTTTGTCTTCAGGAGGAACAATTGTTGGACACCATGAGGTTGATAGTTGCTTTGGCCAATAAGACGAGTTTTTTAAAACAGCTGGCCCTTTACCACACCCTGAATTACCAGCGGCAATACCCGAAGCAACACTTAAGATAGATAAACTCATCATGAATTCCTTTCTTTTTTAATTTTATACCCCCTTTGAAAATGGGGGTGGTTTTGTGTTGTTTGCAAAACCGGGGGATTTATTAACGCTCAAAAATCCCCCCGCTTCCTAAAAAACACGAAGCGGCCCCTTTTACAAAAGGGAGCAAAACATAAAAATTATCATTTTTTATAGACATAAGCCAATCTTTTGGTAATATATTTACCAATTTATGAATCAATTTGTGAAAATGGAGCTCAATTATTATCAAGGCCGTTCGTAAACTTGTTTCTTTTATTAAAGACAAGGTCACACAAAAAAGTATCGATGCAATTCCTCAAGGAACCCTTGTTGTTCCCAGAGCAGAACATTGCATCTCTAGAAATAATGTAAGCCCAAATGCATTAAAGGTTCTTTATCGCTTAAGAAAAGCAGGATACACCGCATATTTGGTTGGTGGTGGCGTCAGAGATCTTTTACTAGGTCATGAACCAAAAGATTTTGATGTTGTAACGAATGCAAGACCCGAACAAATTCGTCGTTGCTTTCGCAATGGACGTCTCATTGGTCGTCGTTTTAAACTCGTTCATATTTTATTTAAAGATGAAATCATAGAAGTTTGTACATTTAGAGCGAAACAACATGTTGAATTAAGTGATGATAGCCTTTCAGAAGAAGGCATGATTTTACATGATAATGTTTATGGTACTTTCGCAGAAGATGCTGTACGCCGTGATTTCACGATTAATGCACTCTATTATAACATTGCTGACTTTTCAGTAATCGATTGTCATCATGGGTTAGAAGATTTAAAACAGGGTATACTTCGAATCATTGGTGACCCTACTTCGCGTTATCGTGAAGATCCTGTTCGTATGCTACGTGCTGTTCGTTTTGCAGCAAAACTTGGTTTTAGAATTCATGAAGAAAGTGAACAATCTATTTTTACATTGGGACATTTAATTTCTCAAGTTTCTCCTGCTAGACTTTATATTGAAATAAATAAACTATTTTTAACAAGTTTATCTGTTAATTCATTTACATTATTACGTCATTACAATCTTCTAAAATATATTTTTCCATCAACAGAAACCACACTAACACATGGTGATTTTGAAGCGGCCAATGCATTTATTCTACTAGGGATGGAACAAACTGATCAACGGATCCGCGAAGGTAAAATCGTAACACCTAGCTTTTTAACCGCTATTTTACTCTGGTATCCATTATTAGAAATGCTTAAAAAAATGCCTGCAAATATGCATCCTAATCTTGCAATGCAAACAGCTAGTCAAAAAATCTTGTTCGCACAACTAGAAGTTGTTGCTATACCACGTCGTTTTATCATGAATGCGAGAGAAATTTGGTTATTGCAATGCTTTATGGAAGCACGAAAACTTAATAGAGTTTTAAAGTTATAATTTCATCCTAGATTTCGTGCAGCAAATGAGTTTTTACATTTAAGATCAAAAGTTGATGAAACTCTACTTCCATTGGCAGAATGGTGGCAAACTTTTTATGAAGCTGATGACTCCACGAGAAAAACTATGAATCAAACCTTGCAAAAAAGTATACCTCGTAATAAAAGAAAAAAATGAAGGGTCAAAAAAATCATGTCCAACGCTTTTATTGCCCTAGGCAGCAATTTAGATAATCCTCCAGAACAATTAAAGGCTGCACTCAATAAAATTGCTACTTTGCCTAAAACTCGCTTGATTAAAACTTCAAGTTTTTATTGGAACAAACCTGTTGGCCCACAAAACCAACCCGATTTTCTAAATGGTGTTTGTCAAATTATGACTGAAGAATCTCCAGAAGCGCTTATGAAATTACTTTTATCCATTGAAACAGATCATAATCGTACTCGTGAAGAAAAAGATGGGCCTAGAACACTCGATCTTGACTTATTACTCTATGAAAATTTTTGTATCAACACGCCTGAATTAAATATTCCTCACCCAAGAATGTTTGATAGAAGCTTTGTGCTTTTTCCTCTGGCTGAAATTGCACCTGATTTAATTTTTCCTTCAGGAGAAAGTCTACAAGATTGTATTCGAGATCTAAAATGGGCTGGAGTTAAAATGAAAGGGTCAAATCTTTTTATTTAACATTACTGCAACAATGTTAAATAAAAAGATCTGCCCCTTCTGCCAATTACTGCTTCCCTTTCACGCCAAATAAAATCAACAGCGAAAAAAATACAACTAAGGTTAATCCACCAACGCGTTTAAGCAAAAACCAAAAATTTCCATCCATGGTGAACTGGTGGTACATTGAAATAGGTTGAGTACTGCCCCAGTTAAAATTAGGAACAAATAAAAAAATACAAGCTGAGACAATAGTAATTAAAACATAAACTAAAATACGGATCTGTGATGTCACAATAAGACTCCCCCTCTTTGACAAAATCCGCATTATTTTGCACTATTTGCCAGTTTGTGTAAAACTAAAAATACTATTAACGTAGTCCACCTAACAAAGGGCTATTGATATAAAAATGCTCTAATTCAAAGGATAACCAATGCCTAGCTATAAAGCCCCTCTACAAGACATGTTTTTTATTTTAGAAGATGTTTTTAATCTTGCGGATCATTGTCAACAAATACCTTTTTATCAGCATATAGATCCTGATATTTTCGAACCTGTCTTAGAAGAAGCAGCCAAATTCACCGAAAATAACTTACTATCAATCAACCAGAGTGGTGATTTAGAAGCCTGTCAGTTCGAAAATGGCCAAGTTTATACCCCTTCTGGCTTTAAAAATGCCTATCAACGCTTTGTTAGTGACGGATGGCTATCATTAAATGCAGATCCGGAATTTGGCGGACAAGGTTTACCCAAAATGTTACAGGTATTTCTAGATGAAATGCTTTGTAGCACAAATGTTTCTTTTAGTTTGTATACTGTTCTAACGCAAGGCGCATATCATCTTTTACATTTACATGGCTCTGATCAACTCAAACAAGCTTACCTACCTAAATTAGTTTCAGGCGTTTGGTCAGGAACCATGTGTTTAACCGAATCACATGCTGGTTCAGATTTAAGTTTAATAAGAACGAAAGCTGTACCACAACAAGATGATACTTATAAAATATCTGGTACAAAGATTTTTATTACTTCTGGGGAACACGATTTAACGGAAAATATTATTCATATGGTTTTAGCAAGACTACCTGATGCACCCCCTGGTGTAAAAGGCATTAGTGTTTTTCTGGTTCCTAAATATTTAATTAATTCCGATGGTTCATTAGGTGATAGAAATGCCGTTTTTTGTGGCTCTATCGAACATAAAATGGGAATTAAAGCTTCTTCAACTTGTGTCATGAATTTTGAAGATGCGACAGGATATTTAATTGGAAAACTTCATCATGGTATTGAAACCATGTTTAGCATGATGAATCTTGAGCGATTAAATATAGGGCTTGAAGGCTTAGGCCTTGCTGAAATAGCGTATCAAAATGCTTTAACTTACGCAAAAGAACGAAAACAAGGTCGTTCTGGCACACATACGCAATCAAATAAAGAAGCTGATCCGCTAATTTGTCATCCTGATATTCGTAAAATGTTATTGAGTATAAAATCATTTACTGAAGGGGCAAGAATGATGGCTGCTTGGATTGCGAATCAAATTGATATCACACAACATCACACGGATCCTGCTCAAATTGAAATTGCAGAAAATATCGTGTCATTACTCACCCCAGTTGTCAAAGCTTTCTTTACGGATCATGGATTTTATTCCTGTAATTTAGCTTTACAGATTTTTGGTGGTCATGGATATATCCGTGAATGGGGCATTGAACAATATGTACGTGATGCGAGGATTTCACAAATTTATGAAGGAACGAATGGCATTCAAGCCATTGATTTAATCAAAAGAAAACTCATTGCAAACAAAGGAAAATATATTCAGCAACTTATTACCTTAATTGAAGCATTTATGCTTGAAAATCCTCCTGATTTTGAATTCAATACACCACTAAAAACAGCTTTGACGACTTTAAATGATGTGAGTGCTTGGATTCTCAAGCAAAGTGATCATACAAATTTAGTCGGTGGTGCCGCTGTAGATTACCTTAAATTAGTAGGCTTAGTCGTATTTGCTTACCTTTGGGCCTTAAGTAGCAAAATTGCCCTTGAAAAACATGATAAAAATGATGCAAAAGATTTTTATTCCGCTAAAATACAAACTGCAAGATT
>JBFWPS010000161.1:0-5005 GCA_050249855.1 Gammaproteobacteria bacterium | reverse complement strand
TCTTTCTTTTGCGACAACTTATAACCACCTATAACAGCAGCTCCAATCACTGCGACACCAGCCCAGGTTGCCTTTCTTGAAAAAAATGCGCTTATCGAATCCCAAGTTGAGTTGGCACTTATTTCGGTTAAGGATATTGTTTCTTCACGACTCTCTGATTTAAATAGTGTTCGTACTTTTTGATCCAAATCTTTCATTCGTTCAATAAATACTAGAAGAGAATCGCCGGTCATCGCTTTTTTTTCTATTGATAAGTCATCATTTATTGGTTCTGCTGTGAGATAACCAAGACAATGATGAGGCAATTCTTCTTTAAGCGGTCGAACATGTCTTGTATGGTGTTTATCATTGAGCTCTGAAGGTGCAACCCTTACAGCGCCAGATGCTGTCGAATCTACGTCTCTAAACTCAGTGAGCACAATCGTTACAGCACCTCCTTTTAATACTCTTTTAACAAAATCATCTTGTGGTTTCCATTTCCACCCATGCTTTTCATAGTCATCTAAATAGTGCATGAACATCCCTGGCACTGTGTATGCAATGTCATCAAAATTAAAAGTAACGTCAATGCTGGTAGAATCTTCGTGATTAGGCTTTCTATCTTTTACGCAAAATTCACAATAATGTTTTCCCATAATATCTTCCTCCTTCATTTTTTGCTCACGGCAAAATAACTTCATTTATTTTTGCATAACAAGTAAGTTAGCCGGTATTTAAGAAGCAACTTGAGCCTTTAACTGAAGGATCGTAATCAATATTGCTTCAGGTACAAGTTATATCTCCCTTAAGATCTTTATCAAACTAACGGTTAAAAAACTATTTGACAATTGAATATTACAATTTAATCTGTCATTGTTGTCAATCTGTTATTATTTTTACAAACATAGAAAAAGCATGAACAGTACATACATATAACTGTGTCAGCACTTAATTTAGCACCACTTTAAATTCAAACGACCATCAAAATAAATTTGGAGTTTCGAACTAATTAAGCCCCAATTGTGCGAGTATGAAAAATATTTTGTGTAAACGCCAAATATATCCTGCTGATACCCTGCCTTCAAATTCAATTGCAAATCGTTTCATAGCAACACGCCACCAAAGTTATTTTGAGGCATGCCCCTCATGAATCTCCTCATTTTTGACTGTCAAAAAAATTACACCAGAAAGCATGTTGTTCTAGCAAATTTTGAAATGCCTTCATCAAATCATCTTGTTCTTGTGGTGTAAATCGGTGAAAATATTCATAATAATATTGGCCTTGCCGAAACAAAGAATGTGTGCGTGTTTTAACGGTATTAACCTTTAACTTCTTATCAAAGCCTAACAATTCTCCCGCTTGTCCTAATAAAATTAATAGTAAATAGGATAAAGCAACGATTAACATTAACCGGTCTCGTCGTACACTCGCTTTCATGTGTGTTTCTCGTAAACCATAACCAAAGCGTCCATTCTTCAAATCAAGAGTGGCGTTGATTGTCCTTTCCCTGTTAATATATTTAAACTTAACATCCATTGTTTATCTTCTGCAAATGAAGTCCAATCCAACGCAACTAACAATTTTTTTTGTTCACCCACTACATAAGGAACCCAGTTGGCTGATAAGTCCTAGATATCAATCCCTGGATTACTGAGTAATCGATCGATTTGTTTCGTAGCATGCTTTTTATTAGTCCCTCGTATGTTTGAAAGTTTTAATCCTATTTCGTGCAGAAAAAGTGATTCACTACTTAAAACACCCAAGGCACAATAAGCCAATGATTGTTTTCTTTTTTTGTGTAATTTATCTGCAAATATTTCATCAAAAATAGCGTCTAATTTTACCAATCTTTCCACGTCAAACGGACTTAGCATCGCTTGCTCCTCAACGAAAAATCAACACTATGATCCTTTTTTCATATTTTTCAACTACTTACGAAAACATTTTGCTCTCTATTTTTGAGGGGATCATTGAGGGATGTGACACAGATTGTTTCAGCATTGCATCGCATAAATGCCGGTAGTGTTGAGGAAAATGATTTTGATCTCGTTTCAGATAATTGGGATATTGAAAAACGGATCATTGATGCACTGAAGATCTTCAAACTCTGGCCAATCAATATCAACTTTCCTTTTTATCAACTTAGCGATGGTCAAAAAACCAAAGTTAAACTTGCAAAAACTTTCATATTCTCTACAGACTTTATAATGCTCGATGAGCCTACTAATAATCTCGATGCATCATCTCGTCGTATTTTATATCAATACATTGAGGAATCTTCCAAAGGCATGATCATTGTGAGTCATGACAGAGCATTACTGAATCTATGTGACCGCATTATTGAAATCACAACGCAAGGGGTTGAAGTTTATGGCGGCAATTATGATTTTTACAAAGAACTTAAAGAGATTAAAACACAAGCCATTCAAGATAAAATTCAAGCACGCACAGAAATGCTGTTGAAAGCGAAGCAAACGAATCAAACTCGCTTTGAGTGTCATCAACAAAATGAAGCTCGTGGGCGTAAAGGCAAAATAGCTCAAATTAAGGCTAAAGGCAGTTACTATAAATTAGGATTAAAATCGCAAAAAGAACGTAGCGAAAGAACGAACCGGCGAATTCGATTACAAGCCTCTCATAAGCTTGAAACTCTTAATGAAGAGCTTACTGAGGCTCGTGCTAAGCTAGATATTCAGGAAAAATTGAATGTGTGCTTAGTCTCCACATCCGTACCGAATAACAAAATGGTCGTCAATATAAAAAATCTGAATTTTAGCTATAATGAACAAAGTTCTTTAATTAATGATTTCAATCTACAAATAGTTGGCCCTGACAGAGTTGCCATTGCTGGCCCAAATGGTTGTGGAAAATCTACCTTAATCAAATTAATCAGAAATGAGATCCCAACAAAAGCTGGCTTGATTACCATCGGTGTCGACAATATTGCTTACTTGGATCAATCTATCGAGTTTTTAGATCCTAATCTCACCATTGTAGAAAATTTTCGATGTTTATTCAGCTCTCGCCGCCTTTAAATTTAGAAATAAAGAAGCTGAAAAATGTGTGGGGCATTTAAGTGGTAGTGAAAAAATGCGAGTGGGTCTCGCAGTCAGTTTAATGTCAAAGCATCCTACCCAGCTTATTATCCTGGATGAACCAACCAATCATTTAGATTTAAGCGCTCTTGCTGCTATAGAGGAAGCCTTAACACTTTATCAAGGTGCTATACTTGCTGTTTTACACGATAGTGCTTTTCTAGATAATATTGGCATCAAGCGAACTATTAAGTTGAAATAGAACAATTATTACATGAAAACCTTAGTGAAAGTTGAGATTAATTTTAGGTATCGAGTCTCATTACTGCCAGTTTAACAACGAGATGTATCCGAATTGCAGATTAAAATTATTAAATGATTATACAATAAAAGGGCTAATAAATTAATATTAGCCTTAGTTAATCACAACGATGGACTATTATATTTTGAAGCATCATATTCTTCTATTAAATCTTCGCCATCTTCTTGTTTTTTCCGCCATCCATAAACAGGATCCGAAAATTTACGTTCTATAGGACAGCCATTGATCACATCATACGAAATGCTCTCTTTCATCTTTCCTGTAAAATATTTTTCATATCCTCGTTTTTGCATATTTGCTTCATACTCACTTATTAGTTTTCTTCGATCAAGCTCGGATTTAGCTGAATAAGCAAACAATCCCGCTGCGCATGCATAAGGGAAAGCTTTTTTTAAAAATGTAAACATGATACACCTCAATGAATTAAAAGTTATAAATAAAAAATATAGTTAACTGCGATTGACACGCCCAAGATGGGCGCAGTTAACTAATCATTAAGGAATGCATCACCTTGGGCATAGCCATGGGTAATAATCACCATAGAAATTAGGACGACAACGTTTAGTAGCTTGTTAAGCGTAGAATTGAAACTATGGGAATGGTTGGAGTAATTTGTTTTCATATTAAAATAATATTAAATTAATACAATCTTGTCAATACATATGATACTTAATAATTCTGCTATAATTTCTTTATAATAACAGATTCATTGGGGTGGCTTATGTTACGAAAGAATGTTGTACCGCAGGCAGTATTAGAAAATGCTAAAATTCCAGCGGTATCTGCGGCTTGGTATCAAGACAATACTATGCACCTTTTAACGGGTGGTGTTTCTGATCAATCTAATCCAAAACTAGTTGATGAATTTACATTGTTTCAAGCAGCATCGTTAAGCAAACCTGTTTCTGCTGCGATCGTTTTGGATCTGGTTGAACAAGGTCAATGGGATTTAGATAAACCACTTGCACAAATCGCAGCATTTGGATCAGCTGACATGCGAAAGGATCCGAATTACGAAGAATTAACAACACGAATGATTATAGGCCAAGCTTCCGGATTACCAAATTGGTTTGAATCAGGTTCCAAAGAAACATTTATCGCAAAACCCGATTCTTATTTTATTTATTCAGGTGTTGCATTTCAGTGTTTAAAAGATGTGATTGAGGAAAAAACGGGAAAAACCTCGGAAACATTGGCCCAAGAATTTTTTAAAAAAGCAAGGATGGAGCATTCTACTTTCAAACAACCGATTGCTACACATTTAAAGGAAAGTATTGTTGCACGTTGACACTTAGGCGATGGTACTCCTGATCCTGTTATTCGTTCTGCTGATTCAAAAGAAATACCTGCTGGATCATTATTTTCAACTGGCGAAGATTACATCCATTTTTTGCAATATTGTTACGAGGATCCATTTTTAAAAGCACATTTATTTTCAAATAGTACTGCTTTGGATCCTACCGGGTTTCCTAAAACACCTCATGCGCATGAAAAAATCACTTGGGGGCTGGGGATAGGTATTTTCGAAGATGGCGATAAAAAAATAGCATTTCATTGGGGAAATAACACTGGTTCACATGCTTTTTGTGCCATCGATTTAAACAAGGGAGATTCGGTTGCATGTTTTGTTAATTCAGATAATGGTCCTAATATATTTCAAATCTTGAG
>JBFWPS010000160.1:0-5014 GCA_050249855.1 Gammaproteobacteria bacterium | reverse complement strand
TTTTGTTGAATGATTTATTACCCCCTCACCCCAGCCCTCTCCCCCAGAAAAACACTGGGGGAGAGGGAGAAAATAACTCTCTTACTGCTAACATCTTAGAAAAAAGAAGACAAAGACATTCAGACTCCCTCTCCCCCAACTTGTTGGGGGAGAGGGCTGAGGTGAGGAGGTATAATAATATCCTACCAATCCTCTTTAATGAAGAACTAGGCGCTGTTATTCAAGTAGCTCACCAAGACACTGATACTGTTTTATCCTGCTTACGTGAATATGGATTAGCGCACCATAGCCACGTCATAGGCACGATTAACGATACAAACAAAATTGAATTTTACTTTAATCAAGCATTAATATTTTCTGAATCACTATTTAAGTTACAAGAAACTTGGTCTGAAACCAGTTATCAAATGCAAAAATTACGAGATAATCCAATTTGTGCTGAGCAAGAATTTTTAAATTTAAGTAATAGGCATGATCCCGGCTTATCTGCCATAGTACCTTTTGAGCTTCACCCTATTCAAACCAGTGCTTCGCTGACCAACAAACCACAAGTAGCTATTTTACGTGAACAAGGTGTCAATGGTCATATTGAAATGGCAGCAGCATTCCACCGAGCTGGATTTGCGTGTCATGATGTGCACATGTCAGATATTATTTCTGGTCGAATAAAGCTAGAACAATTTTCAGGTCTTGTTGCCTGTGGTGGTTTTTCTTATGGCGACGTTTTAGGCGCTGGCTCTGGTTGGGCGAATACCATTTTATTTAATGCGCGTGCACGAAATGAATTCGAGCAATTTTTTAAAGACCCAACAAAATTCGCTTTAGGTGTTTGTAACGGTTGTCAAATGTTATCACAATTAAAATCTTTAATTCCTGGCGCCGATCATTGGCCGCAGTTTTTACAAAATTATTCCGAACAATTTGAAGCACGTTTAAGTCGTGTTGAAATTTTACCTTCTCCTTCCATCTTTTTTACTGATATGACTGGTGCCATGTTACCGATTGTTGTTTCACACGGAGAAGGGCGAGCTTATTGGGAAAACATGTCTACATTAGAAAATGCCATGGATAAACAATTGGTTACTATGCGTTATGTTGATAACCTCGGTTTACCGGCAGAAACGTATCCAGCAAACCCCAATGGTAGTCCTGAAGGTATTACAGGTTTAACCAATACTGATGGACGGATTACGTTACTTATGCCACATCCTGAACGTGTATTTAAACGTTTTCAATTTTCTTGGTCACCAGAAACTTGGGCTGAAGATTCCCCTTGGCTTCGTATGTTTCAAAATGCGAGTGCTTGGGTAAAAGCTTATTCGTAATGTGTCCTCATACGAATTACTTTCACTGTCTGCGTTGTTTCAATCAAATCATACCCCCTTTAAAAAGGTGGCTAATAAAGATTTATGATAGAACACTTTTGATAGATTCCGAACTTAACCTTCATAGAGAATGATGAAGCAGATAAAATGTTAAACTTCAAAATACAAAATTAGTTTAGATCAATTAAATTTATTACAATTATATCATTTAATATATAATATGTCCAAACTGTCTATGTTATCTTTTTGGGAATATTATTATGGGTAAACAAATCAATGTTAAATGTGTTTTTATTGGTGATATAAGTACTGGGAAAACCAGTCTACTTAAGACGTTTAAAGGAGATAAATTTAAACTTGATGAAAAAAGTACGATTGGTGCTTCATTTTCTATAAAAACTTACATAGATGATAATGATTCAGTAAAATTTGAAATATGGGACCTTTCTGGAAATCCTCGCTATGAAACTCTAAAAAGAATGTATTATCAGAATACGCATGCTTTTTACATTACAATTGATGCAACCAAACCTGATTCTTTAAAAAGCATTTACAGATGGAAAAATGATTTTGCCGATTTTTTCAACGCCCAAACTGAAGTTATTTTAGTAATTAACAAATGGGAAGATGGTACTAGTAAAATTGATAAAGCAACCATTGAAGCTGAAGCAACAGCCAATGATATCAGTATCTGCAATATTTATTACACTTCTGCCAAAGAAAATAAAGGCATTAGTGAAATGTTTGTAGCAATCGCTCAAAAGTTTTTGAAAACAAAAGATAATTTAACTAGTCGACTAGATGACATTTCAGAGGATGATGAACAAGGCTCAGATCATTCAGATCAGTCTTTTGAAGAAGAAGTAGTAGATGAAGGATTTCAATATATAAACCCATATGCAAATAAAATTGAAGATTACCGAGCTCTAAATACACCATTGTGCGATTTTGATATCGTTGTGAAATTATTAGAATCTTATTGTACTTGGATTGATTGGAAACACTTCAAACCTGAAGTTGAAGCTATACTGACTTTAGCAAATCAAAATTATTTTAATGGAAACACTTTGGCATTAATAGATACTTTAAGATTATTACAAAATTCTTCTAAATACAATAAAGAAGGAACACTGGCACAAATCATTCAAGCAATTGAGCTCACAGGACTTCGAGAGCCAAAAAATATTCAGCCTCCTAAAAAGCAAAATGGATTTTTTTCTTTTGGCTTTTTAGGCAGTATAAAATCAAGTTTAGCTTCTGACTTACAAACACTTAAAGACAATTATACAATTTTTTATGCCTTAGAACAAAATAAAGGAGTTCCAGTATTTCAGATTCTATATCATATGTTGGAACAATATACGAAAGTTTTTAATTTACATTCACACAAAGCTGCAGTAAATGC
This sequence comes from Gammaproteobacteria bacterium, assembly GCA_050249855.1. Taxonomy (GTDB): domain Bacteria; phylum Pseudomonadota; class Gammaproteobacteria; order JBGSLN01; family JBGSLN01; genus JBFWPS01. Next base: position 2,284 of record JBFWPS010000160.1, on the reverse strand, counting down.
GATCTTAACGCTTTATAAACCTGATCCAAATGATTCCACTAAAAGTATTTTAGGTCATACTTTGGATGATTTTTATAAAGCTATTGAATCCCTAAAAAATATCGAAGGTTATGATGCAACGCGTGGTGACTTAGCAGCAATGGTTGCGGTCATTGAAAAAAGTCAAAAGACTTTAGAAACAGATTTTGGCTTATAAAATTGTAGGGTGGGCAAAGCGTGCAATGCAGATGCGTTAAAATTTCAAGAAACGTTACGTGCACGTGTGCCCACCATAAGGCCGCTGTTGTTAGTCTCTTTTGTAAAATGGAATAGTGAATAAATTGTTGTTAGTCCCCTTTTACAAAGGGGGTATCATTGTATTCAAACATGCAATTGATCAATCTTCGCGGCACAAATAAAATCATTTTCACTCAACCCATCTAAAGCGTGCGTAGTAAAATGCACATGACAATAATTATATCCAAGCTCTAAATCAGGATGATGATTTTCTCGATTAGCAATCCAAGCGATAGCATTGACAAAAGCCATCGTGTGATAAAAATTCTTAAATTTAAATTCTCTGGAAATTTTTTTACCATTCTTATCAATAATCCAGTCAGGTGTTTTTTTAAGAAATTTTTTAGCTTCGTCTAAGGTTAAAGCTGGGATCCCACCTTCACAAGCCTTACAATGCATATCGAAGAGATTAGTCATGGAATAACTCCTTTAAGTTCGAACTTACTATAAAAAGCGCCGTCATTGCGAGGCCCGCGTTCTTTGCGGGCCGTGGCAATCTAGTACGGCCTTGAAATAAATATAATCACCACTGGATAACAAATGATAAATACCAATAGCGGCTGTCACAGTGAAAAATGCATTTAATATGGCCCATAGTAATGCAATGCTAACACCGCGGTGATAAGAGACAAATGAATAATACGATAATAAAAGCCCACCAAAAAAATAAATAAATGGGTTACTAACAGCATAACCGGCCGCCAGTAAAACTAAACCTATGCAACCTGCAATCGCATAAAATTCTTTTAAAGAACCCAGTTTCACTAAATAACTTAAACCTGCGATACTTAATGCAATAGGCAAAATCGCTTTAATACCAGGTCCAAAAGGCATAAATGCGGCGATGGTTCCACCTAGAATAACGATTTGTAAAATAATAAAAAACATTTGACGTTCAAGTAAAGCAGCACTCATCAGCAAACTGGAACTAATAAAATAATTGGTTTTTTGTAATAAGGAACCCGAAGTTAAGAGATTGCTATAGATACAGAGCAACATACCTAGTATACCGAGTATTAAACTTAATTTAGGTTTCATGATCTTGGTCATAAAGTTAGTCTGCGTTGCAACATTGTTCATGCTCATGTATGTTCTCCGAATCCCAAGGGTAACAAATCCAAACATCCGATAAATATTCACCTACAAAAAAATGTTTGACAGAAGAGGGAAATGAGGCGCGTTTTGGCTTGTCTTTACTATGTAAAACAACCACGCCAATTTCTGCTGGCTGATGAGCTGTTAGTTCATTTAAACAATAAGCCAGCGTTACTCTAGAATCGTCCACTTCATCCACTAATAAAATTTTCTTTCCACTGATATCAACCCCATCTAACCATTGGAGTTTGAATGGTTCCGCTTTCGTTTTTTCAATATCTTCATAATAAGAAACTGCAACCGCGATAATGGGCTTTTTAATGAAAGTACGTAAAATACGGGCAGGGATAAGGCCGCCACCACCTATGGCCAGAATCAAATCTGGGGTATAAGCAGAGGTTATAACGTCTTGAGCTATTTTTTTAACAGTTTGATGTATTTTTTGATATGAGAAATATTTTTTTTGCACAATGATTGCACCGTATATGAAAATTGATGCAAAACATTATAACATATTATGCTAATATCACTAACATTTTTAAACATTCAGAGATAAAACAATGAAAACAGCAATTACACCGACACGTATAGAAAACTTTCCAGAATGGTACCAAGAAGTGATTAAAGCAGCTGATTTAGCTGAGCATTCGCCGGTCCGAGGTTGTATGGTGATAAAACCTTGGGGATATGCCATTTGGGAAGGCATTCAAAAAAACCTGGATAGCATGATTAAAGAAACAGGGCATCAAAATGTTTATTTTCCACTGCTGATCCCATTAAGCTTTCTTGAAAAAGAAGCAGAACACGTTGAAGGTTTTGCAAAAGAATGTGCGGTGGTAACACATTACCGATTAGAAGGCGATGGACAAGGCAAATTAATTCCAGCACCAGATGCACAACTACAAGAGCCCTT
>JBFWPS010000159.1:0-5026 GCA_050249855.1 Gammaproteobacteria bacterium | reverse complement strand
ATGGTTGTAGCATTTAGTTCAAGATACTCTTTAATTTGTACAAGTTTGTTGCATTTTTCTGCCCCAAAGCAACCAATAACTAATATATTTTTCAGCATAATTAAAGGTTCTTTTCACAACAAGTTCAATAATTATACATAACGTGGCAGATAGGGGCAAGTCTTGAATTACAGAATTTTTCACATTCTAGGGTCAGAGCATTCGTATTATAGATTTGTTTATAAAAATCTCCCTCTCCCCCATGTTTTTGATGGGGGAGAGGGTTGGGGTGAGGGGGAAGTGCAATAACAAACACCCTCTCATCCCAGCCTTCACCCCCTAAAGGAGGAGAAGGAGTATTTTCTTTTTGAAAGAAGAATACCTTTTGCATTTACCCTCAAAACTGTTTAGAATGCGGCCTTTAAATTAACCAAAATTATCATGAGGTGAGTGATTACATGCCAGTCGTACGTGCCAAGGACAATGAAAGTCCAGAAAGTTTAGTCCGTAAATTAAAACGTGCTTGTGAAAAAGCCGGTGTTCTTTCAGAACTTCGTAAACGCGAATATTACGAAAAACCCACAACAAAGCGTAAACGAAAATTTGCTGCAGCAGTAAAACGTTTAGCAAAAAAATTGCAAAAAGAAAGACAAATTCGTGATGCCCGTCGACGCGACGATTAGTTTTTAATAAGACAGAACTTACTGAAACGATGCCAGTTTAACAATGCATAACGCTTTTTGCGTGAGCCTTATGAGAGATTCTATCCCATGGAAGATATCAAAACACGAGTTCTAGATGCTGTAAAAGAAGCAATGCGTGCCAAAGATCAATCGCGCTTGAATGTTTTACGTTTAATAACAGCGGCCATTAAGCAAAAAGAAATTGATTCCCGTCCACAAACGGGCGATACACCATTAGATGATCAACAAATTATTGCGGTGCTTGATAAGATGATCAAACAACGACGTGAGTCGATAGAACAGTTTACACAAGCAGGTCGAAAAGAATTAGCAGATAAAGAAGTACAAGAAATTTCAATTATCGAAACATTTTTACCCGCTGCATTAAGTGAAGCTGAAGTCAATCAATTCATTCAAGAAGCCATTCAAAGCAGTGGTGCAACCTCAGCAAAAGATATGGGTAAAGTAATGAATATTCTTCGACCTCAATTGCAAGGTCGAGCTGATATGAAAGTTGTGAGTGAAAAAATTAAGTCTCATTTATCCGCTGAAGGATAAACATGTCTAAACATATTCCGCAAACGTTCATTCGTGAGCTGGTTGAACGATCAGATATCGTTACTATTATCAATAGCCGATTATCATTAAAAAAAAGAGGCGCTAATTTTTTAGCGTTATGTCCTTTTCATCAAGAAAAATCACCTTCATTTACGGTAAGCCCCAGTAAGCAGATTTATCATTGTTTTGGTTGTGGTGTCAGTGGCAATGTCATTGCTTTTCTACGAGATTTTGAACGCGTTACATTTACAGAAGCGATTGAAATATTAGCGAGCCAACTAGGTTTATCAATTCCTTATGAACAAATGGATGGCAAAGAAATACCTCATGAAAAACCCAAAGATGAATTGTACGCGATATTAAATCGAGTCAAAGAATATTATCATAAGCAATTATTAACGAATTCAAATTATGAATTTGCTAGAGATTATTTAGCAAAACGCGGCCTTGATCTTTCTACTATTAAAGAATATGGCTTAGGGTTTGCACCACCCGGTTGGGATAATTTATCACGTTTTGTTGCTGATAAACCTGCGCTTGTAGAAGCATTATTAAATACGGGAATGCTCATTAAAAAAGACAATCATTCTATTTATGACAGATTTCGTAATCGCATTATGTTTCCAATTCACGATCAACAAGGACGTGTAATTGCATTTGGGGGGCGCACCCTTACAGATGAACTGCCTAAGTATTTAAACTCACCTGAAACTTTGTTGTTTCATAAAAGCAGAGAATTATACGGATTATATTTTGCAAAACAGCAACGAGAAATGAAGTCACTCATTGTGGTTGAAGGCTATATGGATGTTTTAGCTTTGGCACAAGCAGAAATAAAAAATGCAGTTGGAACATTAGGAACTGCCATTGGTTCTGATCATTTAAAAATATTATTACGATATACTAGAGATATCATTTTTTGTTTTGATGGTGATTTGGCCGGTAGAAAAGCAGCATGGCGTGCACTTGAAAATTGTTTGCCTTTATTAAGAGATGGCTTGCAAACACGTTTTATTTTTTTACCAGAAGGTGAAGATCCAGATAGTTTCGTTAAGAAAAATAAACAAATCGCATTTTTAGAAAAAATGAAAACAGCATTACCACTCAGCGATTTTTTCTTTCAATATTTAATAGAACAAGTTGATCTAAATACTTTAGAAGGTAAAGCAAGATTGTCTCAATTGGCGCTACCTTTACTGGAAAAAATTCCAGATGCAGTGTTTGTTCAAATGATGCAAGAAAGATTAGCCAATATTTTAAGAATTGAATCCAGTTCTCTTAAATTAAAACAAACGGTAAAACCAATATTCAATAAAACAAAATCAACGAGTAAACGTTTAACACCTATGCGACGGGTATTATCTTTAATCCTCCAGTTACCAAGTTTGGCTATCAATTTACCTAGTATTGAAGAAATAAATACATGGCATTTACCCGGGAAGGAATTACTTTTAGAAATTTTAACCTTAATACAAAACGACTCGAAAATCACGACGGGCATCATCTTAGAGCATTTTAGAGAACATGAATATCAACCATTGCTGTCGGAATTAGCCACGTTGGATTGGTCGATCCCTGAATCGGGATTTCAAGCAGAATTTCAAGGTTCATGGGATTTGCTTAAAAGTGGCATGCGAGAGCAAGAAATTGAGTCGTTATTGAGCAAAGCGAGTCAGATGGGGCTAACGAATGAAGAAAAAGCCTATTTACAGAACTTGTTAAAGGTAAAAGTTGATTAAAAGAACGTTTTTTGTTCAAAACAAGTCTTTATAATGAATAAAAATTTTCTTATCCCTAGCTTCTATTTAGAAATTTAAGGTATAATAGCAGTTTTATATGTATATGCCCGGATGGTGTCCATGGCCGTAAATCTCGAAGAGCAAAAAGAGCAGCTTCAAAAACTTCTTAAGAAAGCAGGAAGTGAAGGCTTAACTTATTCAGATGTTAGTGATGCATTTCCAAATCTAGATTCCGATCAGTTTGAAGAACTTTTAAACAATTTTGCGGCGGTTGGAATTGAAATCAGTGAAGTACCTATCCATAAAGACGACATGGGAAGTTTTTTGCCTTCGGAAACGGTCGTAACGGATGAAGACACTGTTGAAGAAACGGCGGCTGTGCTTGCATCAACGGTACAAAATGAATTTGGTCGAACGACAGATCCTGTGCGCATGTATATGCGAGAAATGGGAACGGTTGAGCTATTAACACGACAGGGTGAAATAGAAATAGCTCAGCGTATTGAAAGTGGAATCAAACAAGTACTATCAGCTATTGCAAATTATTCATTACTTATTGGCGATTTATTAGCTCAATACGAACGTGTTGTTGCTGGTGAACTACGTTTAAATGATATCGTTACAGGTTTTACTGATTTAGAAGAACAGACAACCGAATTTGGAGCAGTGAGTGAATCTGATTTAGATAAAGCAAAAGAAGAAGATCTAGACTTATCGGAAGACAGTGAAGAAACAATGGATTCAGATGATAGCGAAGGCGAATCAGGTCCCGATCCAATTATTGCTGCAGCGAAATTTGAAAATCTCAAGAAATTGTATGAGAAAGCGCTTTCTTCAGAGAAGCGTTATGGTAAGAAACATAAATCAACCATAAAACATCGCACAAATCTCTCCGAGGCATTTATGAATTTTAAATTGTCTAGACGACAATTTGATAAAATGAATAATTGTTTGAAAAACTTATTAAATCAAGTCCGCGCACATGAGCGCACAATCATGTTGCTTTGTGTTAATAAAGCCAAGATGCCACGTAAATTATTTATTGCTAGTTTTCCTGCGAATGAAACAAATTTTGAATGGATAGAAGATCATGTAAAATCTAAGAAACCTTATTCAGAAGCGCTCGTGGAACATATACCTGAAATACAAAAAATTCAGAGAAAACTTATTGCGTTGGAAGAAGAGGCACAAATTAGCATTCAAGAAATAAAAGAAATTAATCGACAAATGTCTTTAGGTGACACACAAGCGCGTCGCGCGAAAAAAGAAATGGTTGAAGCAAATTTACGTTTGGTTATTTCTATTGCGAAAAAATATACGAATCGTGGTTTACAATTCTTAGATTTGATTCAGGAAGGTAATATCGGTTTGATGAAGGCTGTTGATAAATTTGAATATCGCCGAGGTTATAAATTTTCTACTTATGCAACTTGGTGGATTAGACAAGCCATTACTCGCTCTATCGCTGACCAAGCACGTACCATTCGTATTCCTGTGCATATGATTGAAACGATTAATAAATTAAATCGAATTTCAAGACAAATATTACAAGAAACAGGTGTAGAGCCAAGCCCAGAAGAATTAGCAAAATTCATGGATTTACCCGAAGATAAAATTCGTAAAGTCATGAAAATTGCGAAAGAACCGATTTCTATGGAAACACCCGTAGGTGATGATGAAGATTCACATTTAGGTGATTTTATTGAAGATACGACTCTGTTATCTCCAATTGATTTAGCCGTGAATGAAGGCTTACGTGAATCTATTCGAGGGATATTAGAATCGTTAACACCCAGAGAAGCAAAAGTATTACGCATGCGATTTGGTATTGATATGAATACCGATCATACTTTAGAAGAAGTTGGTAAACAGTTTGATGTAACAAGAGAACGTATTCGACAAATCGAAGCTAAAGCATTACGCAAACTAAGACACCCAAGTCGTTCTGAAACATTACGTAGTTTCTTGGAGGATGAGGAATAATAGTTACACCCCCCCAAACCAACCATAACCCCCAAAATGGGGTTCAGGATTATCTTCAATTTTAAAAAATGTTTAACACCCACA
>JBFWPS010000158.1:0-5033 GCA_050249855.1 Gammaproteobacteria bacterium | reverse complement strand
ATGTGGGTCGAAGAAACTAAATCATTTAAACTAACCATCTCTATTTGATGCATCCTTCGCTCCTTCATAAAATTTTTTCCATTTTAACTGATTTCAATTAGATAGTCTTTGGTTTTCAACACTCCCTGAATAAACAATGGGTAAAGGTTTTTTTGGATTTTGTTTACGATGTTGTTCGATGATACGTAAGCAATAACTTAATAATCGTAATGCCATGTAATGATCTGTTTTACTTTGATGTTCCAAGAGTGTGTAAATAAATCCGGATTGTTGGTTGAAATTAGCTTTATAAACAATATCTGCTTCTGTATTTTTATACGCTTCATCAATAAACGTTTGGTTTTGTAATTTCAAAGAATTTAAATCCAGCTGATTTAAAATCGCTGGAGGTAAATGTTCTTCAAAAAAATCTTTAGCGACACGAATATCGGACAAAGATTGTTTGAAGAACTTATCTTCCGGTTGATGGATGATTTGATTCATAGGCGTTCTAATGGTTAGGAGTTTATCTAAAAGAGTATATCATACCGTTTTGTGAAATATAATGGTTCTTACATTTTTGATAAATAAAAATTATCGATCGTTGACAATGAGTCACTGTGAAAATCATGTGCATTTAATAGTCAAAACTAACCGAACATTCAATGAAATCAACAAGTTAAGTTTTATTTTAAGAGCTATCAAACATCTAAGCATTGAAAAATGCACTACTGTATCAAAAAAGATGAATTAACCAGCATTTCAAAGTAGACTAACGCCAATGCTCATCAATGAGCAAAAAGATAAACTAAACTCCCTCTCCCCGGAGAAAAGAATTATAGGGTGGATTAGGCGCATTAGCGCCGTAATCCACCATAACTTTTCGGGGGATTACGGGCCTTACGGCCCTAATCCACCCTACATCAAATAAGCGTTGAGGGAGGAGGAACTACAACCCCCAAGAGCAAAAAGAATATTAATAATATATAAAGATTACTTAAACTATGAGCAGAGCACTTATCAAATCCACTTCAACCGTATCATCGATGACGATGATTTCACGTGTGCTTGGGTTTGTTCGAGACATGGTTGCAGCACAAATTTATGGTGTGAATGCTGCAATGGATGCTTTTAACATCGCATTTAAAATTCCAAATTTCATGAGAAATCTATTTGCTGAAGGTTCATTTTCTCAAGCATTCGTACCAACATTATCAGAATATCGCCAAACACGAACTGAATCTGAAGTGAAAGCATTCATCAATCATATCACAGGTTGTTTAGGTCTTATTTTACTGATCATTACCATAATTGCAGTAATAGCTTCACCTCTACTTGTAAAAGTTTCTGCGCCTGGTTTAGAACCCTTACGTTTTCATTATGCGAGTGAAATGCTACGTGTTACTTTCCCTTATTTAATGTTGATTTCATTAACGGCTTTATGCGGTTCAATCTTAAATACTTATAGTTCATTTGCAATACCTGCTTTTACCCCTGCTTTACTTAATATTGTTTTAATTGTAGCTGCAGTTTGGGGCTCGCAATATTTTTCAATTCCTGTTGAAGCACAGGCCTGGGGTGTTTTAATTGCAGGTTTTGTGCAATTACTTTTTCAATTACCGTTTTTAAAACAACGTGGTTTATTGCCTTTTCCAATTGCAAAATGGCGTGACCCAGGCGTACAGCGTGTATTATTACTCATGGTTCCCGCTATTTTTGGTGCTTCAGTCGGTCAAATTAGCTTATTTTTAAATACGATTTTCGTATCATTCTTAAAAGTAGGTAGTGTTTCTTGGTTATATTATTCAGAACGATTAGCTTATTTTCCATTAGGTGTTTTTGGTGTTGCGTTAGCAACCGTTGTACTACCTCATTTATCACGTAAACATGCAGAACAATCACCTGAAAAATTTAAAAGTGCATTAGATTGGGGTATTCGCTGTAATTTATTAATCGGGATCCCCTGCTCTATTGTTTTATTATTTTTTGCTGCCCCCATTATCGCCACGCTATTTTTATATGGTAAATTCCATGTTTATGATTTATTAATGTCAAAAAAGAGTTTAATTACCTATTCATTCGGACTACAAGCATTTATGCTGGTAAAAGTACTTTCTACCGCTTTTTATGCTAGAAAAAACATTAAAACCCCTGTGCGATTCGCAATCATCACCGTTGGCATCAATATTATTTTAAATTTATTGCTAATGAAACCACTTGCTCATGCGGGCCTTGCGTTAGCAACTTCATTATCAGCTTGGTTTAATGTCTTTTTATTATGGTTTACTTTAATCAAACAAAAAGTTTACGTTTTCGAAAAAAGATGGTTTTTATTTATGAGCCGTTTGATTTTCGCGAATGCGGTAGTCGCATTATTACTCTGGTTTGGTGAAGGCACACTGTCACAATGGGTTGATTGGCATTGGTATCAAAGAATGACTCATTTAACTTTTTGGCTGATTAGTGCGATTATCGTTTATTTTATTTCTTTATGGTTAAGTGGGATACGTTTCTCAGATTTTCGTGCGATAGACTAAGGTTTTATTATGCAATTAATTCGTGAGCTTACTAATATTACCCCTCAGCATCAAAATCGTGTTGTTACCTTAGGTAATTTTGATGGCGTTCATCTAGGCCATCAGCATGTATTTAAAGAATTAATAAAAAAAGCTGATCAAAATAATACTTCTGCGATGATTATAACCTTTGAACCACAACCCAGAGAATTTTTTTCACCTAAAGAAGCACCAGCACGTTTAACTAACTTGAGAGAAAAATTATTTTTTATCCAAAAATACGTTAATTTAGATGTACTTTGTCTACCGTTTAATAAATATTTATCGGAACTATCTGCTCATGATTTCGTATTAAAAGTATTAATCCAACAATTAAAAATTCGAGGCTTAATGGTTGGTGAAGATTTTCGATTTGGCTATCAACGCCAGGGCGATATCCAATTATTAAAAACACTTTCTCAAACGCACGCTTTTTCTCTCGCAATTTTACCTAAAATTGCTTCTAACGAAGAAATCATAAGCAGCACTAAAATTAGACAACTATTATCACAAGCCGATTTACCTGAAGCTTCAAGCAACTTAGGACGCCTCTATAGTATGATTGGTCGTGTATTTTATGGCGATCAGCGTGGTAGAACACTAGGCTTTCCTACAGCTAACATACAATTGAACCGTTTGGTTTGCCCTTTGAATGGGGTTTATGCAATAAAAGCTCGAATTTTATGCAGTGAGCGTAGCTTGTATGGCGTTGCTAACGTCGGTTTACGTCCTACCATTGATGGAAAAAAATGGACCTTAGAGTGCCACTTTTTTGACTTTAGTGATAATATATATGGTTCACTATTAGAAATAACATTTATAAGCAAAATTCGAGATGAAAAACGTTTCGAATCATTAGATGCATTGAAGCATCAAATTGCAGTAGACGTAAATATGGCTAAAGAGAGGTTAGAATATGACAGATCTTAAATCAACGATCAATCTACCCAGTACAGATTTTCCAATGAAAGCAAATCTCTCACAACGTGAGCCAGAAATTTTAGCTTATTGGTCTGAAATTAATTTATATGAAAAAATTCGTGCGAAACAAAAAGGCAAAACTAAATTTATTTTGCATGATGGCCCTCCATATGCGAATGGCCATATTCATATTGGCCATGCTGTTAATAAAGTTTTAAAAGATGTGATTGTGAAATCAAAAACACTTAGTGATTATGATGCGCCTTACGTACCCGGTTGGGATTGTCATGGTTTACCCATTGAATTAAATGTAGAGAAAAAACATGGAAAAGCGGGACAACAAATTTCAGCTGAAACATTTAGACAATTGTGTCGTGAATATGCGAACGAACAAATCGATATTCAACGTAATGAATTTAAACGCTTAGGTATCATGAGTGATTGGAATAATCCCTATATAACGATGGATACAAAGTTTGAAGCGAATATCGTTCGCTCACTAGGTGTCATTATTGGCAATGGCCATCTACATCAAGGAAAAAAACCAGTACACTGGTGCGTAGACTGTGGTTCTGCTTTAGCTGAAGCTGAAGTTGAATATCGCATGAAAACCTCTACTTCTATCGATGTAAAATTCAATGTATTAGATGAAGCAGCCGTATTTCAACGATGTGAACGCACACCACACGATGAAGGAAAAGGCCCACTTTCCATTCTTGCTTGGACTACAACACCTTGGTCACTTCCCGGTAATGCTGCAATCACATTAGGCCATGATATTGAATACGTTGTTGTACAATGCAACACGCCCTTTGGGCATGAACGTTTCATTATTGCAGAATCTTTACTAGCAAGCTGTATGAAACGTTATCAAATTGATGAATATCGTGTATTAGCTAGCCTGCAAGGTAAAGCCTTAGAAGGTTTATATTGTCAACATCCTTTCTATGATAAACAAGTGCCTATCATTTTAGGTGATCATGTAACTCTAGATTCTGGAACTGGTGCCGTACACACAGCTCCCGCACATGGTGTTGAAGACTATCTCACCGCGTTGAAATATGACGTTCACTTTGAAAATCCCGTGGGCGATAATGGCTGTTTCTTACCAACAGTCCCATTGTTTGCAGCTGAACATGTTAGCAAATCATCTGATCATATCATTGATGTTTTAAAAGCACATAACACCTTAGTCCATGCTGAAATGATGGAACATAGTTATCCTCATTGTTGGCGACATAAAACACCATTAATTTATAGAGCGACTCCACAGTGGTTTATTAGTATGGATCAAAATGGATTACGTCGTGCTGCTTTAGAAGAAGTATTTAAAACACAATGGATCCCAGATTGGGGGCAAGCACGTTTTGCCTCTATGCTAGAAAACAGACCCGATTGGTGTATTTCACGTCAAAGAACTTGGGGTGTTCCTATCACATTATTCATACACAAAGAAACGAATGAAGCTCACCCCAATACAGTCGCTTTAATTGAAAAAGTTGCCAATATTATTGCTAAAGAAGGTATTGATGCATGGTACTCACTTGATGAAACTACATTGCTAGGTGAAGATGCGAA
>JBFWPS010000157.1:0-5059 GCA_050249855.1 Gammaproteobacteria bacterium | reverse complement strand
CCCTTTTGGCAAAAGGTAGGGTGGATTAGGCGCTTTAGCGCCGTAATCCACCAAAACGCAACGGTGGATTACGCGCCTTACGGCCCTAATCCACCCTACCATCAATACGAAACCCTTTTGGCAAAAGGTAGGGTGGATTAGGCGCTTTAGCGCCGTAATCCACCAAAACGCAACGGTGGATTACGCGCCTTACGGCCCTAATCCACCCTACTCTTTTGCAAAAGAAACAAAGCGTGTTTGATCATAACATAAATGTTGTATTTATTTCGATTTCTTAAGGTTTTCTTAAGGATTAATGATTAGAATAACTCAGTTATTTTGTATTGTTTTTAGGCTTTTTACTATTCACTAATACACAGACTCGTATTGACGCCAATTTAACTAAATATAAGTAAGGAATTCATAAAATGATGAAACATCAAAATGCTCAACAATCTTCTGATAATTTACAGGCTAATGCTAATAATTCTGATACTGAAGATAGTGTAAGCGAAACAGCTGAATCTGCTTCTGACGCAGAAAACCAAAATGACAACGACGATGATGCTAGCGAAGACAACGACGATGATGCTAGCGAAGACAACGACGATGATGCTAGCGAAGACAACGACGACGATGCTAGCGAAGACAACGACGATGATGCTAGCGAAGACAACGACGACGAAGCTAGCAACGACAACGACGACGAAGCTAGCAACGACAACGACGATGATGTTAGCGCAGAAGAAGATTTAAGTAATGCTGACTTAGTGAGTATTGATCTTCTCCAAGCCATCCTAATTCTAGAAAATCAATATAACCTAAAAGACCAAACAGGCTCACATGCAAGAAGTGAAACCATCTTCAATCTGGCAATTCTCTGTGTTCGAATTGTCGCAAATACATCTGATAAAGCAGAAAGACATCGCTTACTCAAACTAGCGATTGACACAACCGCTGCAAATATCCGAAAGGAATTTTTTAGTGGTAAAAATAGCATATTAGCTACGAATTTAGAAATCATATCTTCTGGACCGACAGCAAGCATCTCGATACTAAACAAACCATTAAATAGAAATGATTTTCTTAATGTACTTTATCAATTCGTAGATAATATGTTCGTACATGATTTTAAAGACTATAACAATGCTGGTACTCCAAGTCAAAATACAGCCTTTGCTTCAATCAGTCGATTAATTCAAAATCTTATAAAATCGACTGAAACTCAGTTATCTGATGTGTTGAATACACCATCGCTGACGCTTTCAGATAAATTTCGTGCTCTACAAAATCAATATCACGGAATCATTCAAGTACTTGATACGCCTGCAACTACACAAACAAATTCGAACGGTTGGTTCAGCATGTTCAGTACCGCAACTGCCATTCCAAGTAAAAGTGGAACATTCGGCCAAATGCATAAAGCTTTAAATGCGCATTTAACTGAACTGTCAAAACCTGTCACTGATGCAACGATTTACTCCACGCTTACGAGCTGGGTACCACAATTACCTTCGTTTGGTAGATAAGGATAGCGGGATTTTGGTGGGCACACGTGGACACAACATTTCTTGAAATTTAAACCTATCTGCATTGCACGTCTTGCCCACCCTACGAAATATGATATGCATTTGCGTTTACGATCAATGTAGGGTGGGCAAAGCGCATATTCACCACGTTATATGATTTACAAATAATTTTTGAAGCGCGTGCCCACCAAGCAGCCTCTACAACTCCACCCACTCAACATCATTATCAGAAATTTCCATATTCAGAAAACGCTTGGCAACACGTGTAAAACGTTCAGGCGCATCAGTCACTAAAAACTTTGTAGAACTAGATCCTGTAGTTGCTTGCATTAAACCATTTTCATTTAATGCATCAAAAACTACATCAGCCGTTGTTTTAGCTGAATCAATAATAGTAATTGCATGACCTGTCACTTGTTGAATAGCAGGTAATAACGTCGGAAAATGCGTACAACCTAATACTAAACAATCAACTAATGGTTTTTTTTCATGATATAAAAAAGGTTGTAGATAGGTTTGCGCTATTGAAATAGCAGCACTACCTTCATGCCAACCTTCCTCTGCTAAAGCAACCATTAAACCACAACTTTTTGAAATAACTTGTGCAGAAGGTTTAATTCGCAAAATTGCTTGTTGATAACTTTGTGTATTAACAGTCGCTTCCGTCGCAATTACTGCTATTTTGCCACTTTTAGAGTTTGCGCTAGCAGCTTTTGCACCAGGTTCGATTACGCCTGTGATTGAAAAATCTTGGAACTGACGCTCTAGTGCTGGTAAACCAACTGAAGAAGCCGTATTACAAGCCACTACCAAATATTTAATGCCACGTGAAGCTAGTAATGAAACAGCTTGCAAGACATAACGAATAATCGTATCAGCACTTTTAGTACCATAAGGTAATCTAGCTGTATCACCCAAATATAAAAATGATTCATTCGGTAACTTTTGTTTAAGTGCTTGTAATACAGTTAAACCACCCACGCCTGAGTCAAAAACACCTATAGGTAAATCAGAATGTATCATATGAATAATCCTTTCTTATAGAGTCAAGACCTGCCCCCATTGTTCCTATGATTTAAGACCTAACCCCATTGTTTCTCAATATTTTACTAATCGGAATACTAACTTCATTACTTGCTTGTATTGCTCTTCCCCAAGCATGCCCATAGATCACTTCAAAAGTAGCCGGTATTTTATCCGAAGTATCACGAAAAGTATCATAATTCTTTAACATTTGTTGCCAATGTTTTTTACCTGTTAGTGCTTTATTACGTGCAGAATGAGTGTTATTCGCACCCAGGCCTTTCAATTCTCGCATCAAACAATTTGTATCATTATACAAAAGTTTAAATAGGTCATTATCTAATACTGGTGCCGTAAATCCAGCTTGTTGCATTAAGCTAGACCATACTGGAAAATCGTGAAAATCACTCATATGAGCAAAAGAATCAACGTCTAACCAACTGCTTCGTAATTCAATCAGTGTTTGTGGCCCAAAACTCGTAAATAATAATAATCCATCCGGTTTTAATATACGTGCCCATTCAATCAAGGTTCCTGCAAGATCATCACTCCACTGCAACATGAGATTTGAAAAAATAAAATCAACACTTCTATCTGGCAGAGGAATTTTATCTGCTGCAGCACAAACTAATTTTTGTTTGCCAAATGTTTTTTTAGCTTCTTTTAACATATTGACTGCGACATCAAGCAAGATTATATCAGCATTTTCATAGCGTTTTGCTAACAAATGAGTCGGATAACCTGTTCCAGCACCTATATCAATAATACATTGTGGTTTTATTTTAATGAAATCTAATCTAGCAATAAGACGTCTTGCAACTTCTTGTTGAAGAACCGCATATTGATCATAGCTCGTTGCTGCCGCATTAAACGAACGAGCAACTTGAACCATGTCTAAACTCTTATAATATACTTCGCTCATTTTCGTCCATACTCATCATTTTATGAAAAGGGGTCAAGTCTTTTTATTAGCGGTTTGTCGTCGAATTAAAAATTAATTAAAACTCATTCATCGTAGACCGCTAATAAAAAGACTTGCCCCCTTTTCACTTTTTGACTTTATTTTAATCAATGTCTTTTTTCCTACAATCAAAAGGGAAAAAACCTGTATATTTTATGATGAATTGTAATTAATATTGTTAAAGATTAGAGCATATACAAAATGCTTTAATCAGTAAACTGGATTCTTTATTTAAATGGACAATTAAATACAAGGAAGTTAATTATGCCTAGATTAATCTTTAACAAAACTGAAACCTCTCAACCAGATCAGTTACTCAATAACCTTACAAAAACACTAACCGATGCCCAAACGCTCACTCAATTTGCATTAGGTGCAAATCTTTCAACATATGAAGAATCAACGCTTGATAATTACTGGCATTCCATTGAAAATTTACTACATTATGCAGAAGAGCTTTGTGAATTATTTATAGATCATTTCCATCCTAAAAATCTTCACCCATTGAGTGAGGTGGTTTAATGATGAATATAGAATTCACAGCAGAACAATTTGATGTCGTTAATCAATTAACTGAAACGGTTGCTTCATCAAAAGCAATGACTAAAGTCGCACAATCTATTACAACTCACTCACTTGAGTACGGCACACTATATGATTATGCCAATGCCCTACATCATTTATTAGGGTTAACATTAGAATACTGTCAAAGACTTTCTGCTTCATTTGGTTTGAATGTAATGGATGATGATTGATATTTAAAAAGCTTTCGTCATTGCGAAGCCCGCGTTCTTTGCGGGCCGTGGCAATCCAGTACGGCGTTGAAATAGATATTCAGTACTGGTTTGCCACGCACTCGCTTACGCTCGTGCTTGCAATGACGTCATCTTGTTCTGGCAAATCATATCATTAACACCATGAACCTCCTAAATCTCATCAAAAAACATTTACTTCCACCCAATTGTGTTATTTGTGGAATAAAAACCAACGAGTACTCTCTCTGTCATGATTGCTATCAACGTTTACCATGGATAAAACACGCTTGTTACACTTGCAGTCACCCAATTGAAACCCATCATTTATTATGTGGTGAATGTATTTCAAACCTTCCGATCTATGAACGAACTATATCCTTATTTGAATATGAAAATCCTATTATTACTTTTATCCATCAATTAAAATTTCATAATCAACTATTTTATGCAAAATTATTAGGTGAATTACTCTCATCTAAAATACAATCAGAACAAATTGCATTACCAGAAATTATTTTACCAGTACCGTTACACTATAAACGTTTGCGCGAACGAGGTTTCAATCAAGCTTTAGAAATAGCACGACCCATAGCTAAAAAACTAAAATTAAAAATCGATTATAAAAGCTTGATAAAAAAACATGAAACAAAAGCACAAGCATTGATCCCTGCTAACCAACGCATAACAAACCTTAAAGATTCATTCGTCATAGATCCTAAATTCAAAGCACGTCATGTAGCTATTATCGATGATGTGGTCACCACCGGTCAAACAGTTTCAGAAATCAGCAAAACTCTACTTGTGCATGGCGT
>JBFWPS010000156.1:0-5096 GCA_050249855.1 Gammaproteobacteria bacterium | reverse complement strand
CTCGTTGGATGATAATCTTTGTGGGGAACGAATTAATATTGAAAAGGCACAAGCGGTTTTAATAAAGCGAGCACTATTTTTAAAGAAAAAATTCACAGAACGAGACAATGCGCTTAAAAATGCCGAAAATAAACCAGATGATTTAGAATTAGAAGAATTAGAAGAGAATGTGAAAACAGCTCAAGATAAGCGTGCAAGGTCATATATAGCTTACAAAGAAGCATTAAAAGCCTATGAAACTAAACTGAGAGAACATAGTCAAGCGCTCAATGCTTTACAAGCAGCTCAGATAGAAGCAAGCCTCTATGCGCATGAAGCGTATGTGAATTTTAGTGCACTTTATGACACGGTATATCGCTGTCAGAGTGGACAGAAAGACTTAATTCTTCGAAAACACGCGGCTTTATGCTCAATGTTACAACAAATAGGATTTTATTTATTGCATGGCAAACATTATAAAGAAAAGCTGTGTATTTCAGATAGATCTTCCCTGGGTAAAGAAGCAGAAGTAAAAATTGCAGGAGAGATGTTATATCGAACGGCTAAATATTTAAACCGAATTGCTGATGTGATATTTGATAAGCAAGATTCTGATAAACTATTGCATTGCTTAGATGAAGTTGGGGTCGCGAGAGATAAACTAAATCTAAACTCCGCCATCTATTCCCTTTTACAACAAGGTAAACAAATGGTTAAAGAAGTTAAGAAGGAAGTAAAAATTAGACCGCATGAAAAATCAGACATCGCTTTACTGATTGCTTTTAGACAATATTTAGTTGAGCAGGAAAATAAAGCTAATCTAGAATGCGCAGACTTAATAAATGATATAAAACCTTTGCTTACAAATGAAAGATATCGGGAAGGTTTTGCAGATTGGGTGTTAGATTTTAATGATGGTTTTGTATTGGAGCTGGCTCAAAAACTTATTATGCTGACTTTCCATATCAAAATTACTAAGGTCCAAATAGCAAATCCACAAGCTCAGCATGTGAGGCTTTGGGGGCATTTCTTTAAAAATGATAGTGTATTAATTCCGAATCTGGATCAGTTATCAAGACAAGAATACGAAGATACAGATAAAGAGATGGATCATAACTGCGGCATAAAAATCTGAAGATAGTTACATTATTTAATAGTATGGCAAAAAAAGTTCAGACGACTACTAAATTTACAGTTAATTGGCAATAAGTCAGTTTTTCTGTCGGATGCATGTCAAACATGTAAATGAAGATTTTTAAAAGAACATTATCAAGATTTTTTATACTAAATTGATTATCTTTAACATGAAATTAAAGAGGAAGATTTAGTTAGAAATTTAGCCGATTTTTGCCTGCTTTACTTGTGGCCTTTTGAAGGATCCTGTATAAGCGTTTTATGAATCAATTAACCACTTTTTGGATGACTATCATCTCAGTCAGTCTTATTGCAATTGTGATAATACTCATCCCACTTTGGCGTAAAAAAATTAGGTTAGCATTGATTTTAACGGCTTTGGTTGTTTTGATAATACCGACTATTGCGATATTATTATACCTACATTGGGGTAGTTCTGATTCCCTAACAAAATACTATCAAATTCATGACAGTCAAAAAACTGAACAGAAACTAGTCAGCTTACATCAGGATCCAAATGCTTTAATTTCACGCATGAAAGCCACTTTAGCTAAGGACCCGCAGAGTGAGGAGGGCTGGTATTTGCTAGGAAGGCTATATTTTAGTCAAAATGACTATGAAAATTCGTATAATTCTTTTACAAAAGCCTATCAATTAAATCCAAAAAGCCTTATAATTCAGTTAGGTGTTGCTGAGAGTTCATTTCTTGTAAATCAACAACGATTGACACCACAAACAAAGCAATTATTATATGCCGTGTTACAAAATGTACCGGATCAACCCGATGCCTTGAATCTTATGGCTATTGATGCGTTTCATCAAAAACAGTTTGCAAAAGCGATAAATTATTGGGAGAGAATGTCTCTGAAGCTACCAGCTGATAGTCATTTGCTACCTATCGTTAAACAGGCAATTGCTATGGCACATAAACAAATAAATGATCGTAAGGTTAAATAATCTTTATGGAAGCAGTTATTGAATCGCAAACAACGGAAGTGATGTCTCCTATTGCAATTGTACAAGGTGAAAATTGGGTGACTTTACCTGAGGACCTGTATATACCGCCAGACGCACTTAAAATATTTTTAGAAACTTTCCAAGGTCCCCTAGATTTATTACTTTATCTTATCAAAAAACAAAATATAGATATTTTAAATATTCCTATGGCTGAAATAACACGCCAATATGTAGAATATGTTGAACTCATGCGTGAGTTACATTTTGAGTTAGCTGCAGAATATTTATTAATGGCTGCGATGTTAGCTGAGATTAAATCTAGAATGTTATTACCACGTGTAAGCGAAGATGAAGAAAATGAGGAAGATCCACGAGCTGAATTAATACGACGTTTGCAGGAATATGAACAATTCAAACAAGCAGCAGAAGCATTAGATACACTACCTAGGGAAGGGCGGGATGTATTCTCAGTCAGTATCGAAAAACCCGAAATAAAAATTTCAGCACCAGAGCCTGAGGTAGCATTTCGTGATTTATTATTTGCATTAAAAGATGTATTAACTCGTGCAAAAATGAATGAAAGTCATCACGTGCATTTAGAGCCTCTGTCTGTGCGAGATAGTATGACTAAAATTTTAAGTACTATTACCATGGATGAATTTACAGAATTTCGTTATTTATTTGAACCAACTAAGGGACGTTTATCAGTTGTTGTTACTTTTTTAGCTTTATTAGAATTATTAAAATTAGCGGCAATTGAGCTTGTACAAAATGAACCTTTTAGCAATATTTACGTTAAAAAAATAACGACTGAAAGTACAATTGATTTATCAGAAATCGTAGCATAGCGTTTTATAATTTATTTGAGAGATAATATTCATGACGAACGAAAATCCAAAACCAATTAAATTATTAATTGAATCAGGTTTAATGGCAGCAGGTGAGCCCTTATCATTTGACCGTATTCAAGAATTATTCCCAGAGGAAAATCGTCCAAATCCAGCAGAATTATCAGAAGCACTTTCAGAGCTTAAAAGTGACTATGAAGATAGAAGCATTGAATTAAAAGAATTAGCGACAGGCTATTGCTTTCGTGTTAGAGAAGCGTATAGTGAGTCAGTTGTAAGGCTTTGGCAAGAAAGGCCAACCCGCTATTCTAGAGCCATATTAGAAACAATGGCGATTATTGCTTATAAGCAACCGGTTACTCGAGGCGATATTGAAAAAATACGTGGTGTTGCTGTCAGTACAACCGTTATTAAAACGTTACAAGATCGTGGTTGGATAAGAACAGTAGGGCATCGTGATGTGCCTGGAAAACCAACTTTGTATGCAACAACTAAAGATTTTTTAGATTATTTTTCATTAAAATCATTGGAAGAATTACCACCTTTAGCTGAAGTTCAATCACTAGAACAAATGGAACAACAGTTAGAATTAAATTTTACTGAAGCAATTGAAGTACCTATGAACATACCAGCGGTAACAGAAGCAATGGATGCGCCTGTGAACATACCTGCGGTAACTGAAGCAGTTGAAGTACCTATGGACATACCAGCAATAGAAATTGCTGGTGAACAATAACCACCTCTAGATATAATTAAATTATGCGAAAACGAAATTTAGCAGCTACCCGAGCAACCGGCTCTGGTTTTCCTGATCCTGAATCAAAAGTGACTGAAAAGTTACAAAAAGTCATTGCACGTTATGGGCTTGCCTCACGTCGTGAAGTAGAGCAATGGATTTCTGAAGGCCGAGTAAAAGTAAATGGCGAGGTGGCAGAAATCGGCAATCGTGTTTCAGATGATGCAAGGATCGAAATAGATGGGCATCTATTAAATCCTAGAGCCATACGCACCAAACTTAGGGTGATTGCTTATCACAAACCAGCTGGTGAAATTTGTTCTATGGATGATCCAGAGCAACGTCCCAGTGTTTTTGATAATTTACCCAAGATCAGAAACGCACGTTGGATCATGGTTGGGCGATTAGATTTTAATACTTCTGGATTATTATTATTTACGACAGATGGCGAATTAGCAAATAAACTAATGCATCCAAGTTCTGAAATCGAACGTGAATATGCTGTGCGCGTTTTAGGTGATGTGGATTTAGAAATATTAGAACGTTTAAAGAAAGGGGTTGAATTAGAAGATGGCCCTGCAAGATTCGATAAACTAGTTGATGCTGGTGGTACTGGAAGTAATCATTGGTATCGAGTCAGTTTACATGAAGGTAGAAATCGTGAAGTTCGTAGATTGTGGGAAAGTCAAGGCATTACTGTTTCACGCTTAATGCGTATTCGTTATGGCAATGTTATTTTACCAAGAATATTGCGTGAGGGTCGTTGGGTTGATTTAGAATCTGATGTAATCAAAGAATTACTTGTTTTAGCTAAACATGAAGTGCCAAATGAGATGATCACACAGAAAAAATCGAATGAAGAAGAAAGTATCGCACGTAAACCTAGACGTACTGAATACAAACCCATGCGTGCAAGAGCCTATGCAACAGATGAGCATGGAAGAAATACATTTGATTATGCGAAAGAAGAAGGTTCTTATAGAGCTGATTTTCCTAGAAAAGAAGAACGTGTATATATTACTCGACCAAGCAGAAAACCAAAACAAGGTAAACGCTTTGTAAATGAACGTGAAACACGTTTTCCAAGTGATAGCAACCGTGCTTTTCCGCAACGTAAAGGCTCAACTGGTCACCAACAAGAAGCTTTTCATTTTCCAAGCGATAGTAATGATATTTATTCAGAACAAAATAGAAGATCGCGCTCAGAAGAGGAAGGTAAACGTTATTCCTCATCTAAACCACGAAACAAGAATAAACCCCGAAGAGATTTTTCAAGATCGAGTGATGATGCTCCAAGACGTGGTCGAACTGATGTACGCAGAAGTTTTGAAGGTTCATCAAGTGAAAGCCCAAGACGTGGTCGAACTGATGGACGCAGAAGTTTTGAAGGTTCATCAAGTGAACGCGCAAGACGTGGTCGAACTGATGGACGCAGAAGTTTT
>JBFWPS010000155.1:0-5126 GCA_050249855.1 Gammaproteobacteria bacterium | reverse complement strand
CGCCTGTCAAAAAGTGGTAGAAAAATGGGACCAGACCATGCACAATTGGGCGCTGATTGTTTCTCAACTACAAATTTATTTTGATGGCCGATTAAATTTGGGCTTGAGATGATTTAGGCTGACACAGCTAGATGAACACTCTCTATATTACATACTTTTAAAAGATCATGTTTTATATGAATCTTTTTTCTTGGGCCTAGAAATTCTAGGTTTCATTTGTAATATATTCACACCAGGGGACAATATGCCAAAAATGAATTTAATGAGACTCGTTGAATAATTATATAAGGTATTTATTAAAATATTTTCTTATTTCTCTGAATAAATTTCACAAGAACGTTTTATATACTTCACATCTAATTTAAGTAGAAATAGTTCTATAGCCTTGGTTTTTGGTTCCCAAATAGCTCTAACCTCTTTTTGATAACCATATATTTTTGGTTTAATTACGCATGGATGATATTCATTATGTTCCCCGTACTCTTGTTCTCTATCAGCATATTCTATTTTTGATAGCTCAACAAAACATGCTTTCTTCTTCATGGCAAAACTTAATGTTCTAATAAATTTTGGTGAACTTTTTATTCGTATGCATATGTCTGTTTTAAAGTCTTCATAAAGCTTCTTATCGAAATTTTTCGACATACAAAAAATATAATAATCGGAACTATTATAATTTTTAAAAACTTCACAATTTATAAATGTATTATTTTTCGCCTCGGGTCCAATCGTTATTAGCTCCTGTGCAAATGGACTAAGTATATTATTTTTTTGATCTTTAACTATTGTACTTATTTTTTCATAAACCGTTTTTTTTCCTCACTTTCATCACCGCGAGCATCACCATGTTTTTCCTGATTTCTAAAATCATATAAAGTTCCAATTAACAACTCACTTTTAGTAAATAATTGTTCCACATACTCTTTTTTTAAATATTTAAATAATGGCTTGTCTTGGGAGGTAAGGTGATAAAGCTGATGATTTAACAACTTTTTTGGTCATTTCTATTATCTACTCGTTAGTCTAGATAAGAACTACACTCTGACTGATTGGTGCCCGGGGCCGGAGTCGAACCGGCACGGGATTTAACTCCCGAGGGATTTTAAGTCCCTTGCGTCTACCAATTTCGCCACCCGGGCTAAATAGGTCACCAAAAGAACAATGGAGGCTGGAGCCGGAATTGAACCGACGTCAACGGCTTTGCAGGCCGCTGCATAACCACTCTGCCATCCAGCCATTCAAGCTATGCGTCTTAAATTGGAGCGGGAAACGAGACTCGAACTCGCGACCCCAACCTTGGCAAGGTTGTGCTCTACCAACTGAGCTATTCCCGCGTAACAAAGACGGACTATTTTAAACAAGGCTTAAGCAGTGTCAAGTGAAGAATCGCGATGGTTAAAAATAAAACCACTATTATTGCGAGGCCCACCTTGTTTGTGGGCTGCGGCAATCCAATACGAAGTAGAAATAAATATTCAGTTCTGGATTGCCGCGCCTTGCACAAAACGCAAGGCGCGCAATGACGTCCGACAAATCCATAAGAACTTATAAAGCGCCATGAACCTCTGAAACAGTATGAAAAGATCCAAAAACAATAATACGATCACCAGCTTTTGCAACAGCACTAGCATTAGTAAAAGCTTCACGCACAGTTTCAAACCCGGAATGATTTTCTAAATTCAAATTTGTAAAAACAGACTGCATATTTTCAAGAGAGCAACCTCTTTCATTTTGTATATGCCCTAAATACCAATGATCAATAAAAGGCATGATACACTTTACAGCTGCAGTGATATCTTTATCTTTCAACATACTAAAAACTGCGTAAGTTTTTCCTGAAATTTTATTTTTTGACAAAGTATCCGCCAGTAAAGAAACGCCATGAGGATTATGCGCAACATCTAGTAGAATATGAATACCCTCTTTTTTTAAACTTGTTTGACGACCGTAAACTGAAACACTTTTTAACCCTTCCAGAATTGCCTCTTCTGTTACAGGAAATTTCTCATGAATTTTTTCTAATGTTTGAATAACAGTCGCTGCATTTTTTAATGCAATTTTCGGTTTAGGGAGTGATGTTAATTTTTTTTGATGATTCCACCATTCCCAATCACCCAAATTTTCCTGATAAAAAAAATCTTGTCCTAAAACAAATAAAGGAACCAATTTTTTTTCTGCCTCCATAATAAATGTTTTTGTAGGATTAACATCACCATAAATCGTTGGTTTATTGGTACGCATAATTCCTGCTTTCTCAATCGCAATGGCATCACGCGTATTTCCTAACCATTCCATATGATCCAAATCAACATTTGTGACAATACAAATTTCAGGGTCAATTATATTAACCGCATCTAAACGCCCCCCCATTCCTACTTCTAAAATCACTAAATCTAAATCGGCATTTTTAAAAATCTGCAATGCTGCCAAGGTGCCGAATTCAAAATATGTTAAACTAGTTTCTTGTCGTGCTTTTTCAATCTCCGAAAATGCTGAACATAAAGTTTTATCATCAACTTCATTTTGTAAAACTCGAACACGTTCATTGTAACGAAATAAATGAGGAGAAGTATAAGTACCTACGCGATAACCTGCTTTTGAAAAAATAGTTTCTAATAAGGCAACAGAAGATCCTTTTCCATTGGTGCCTCCTACAATGATAGCAGGTATTGGAAAAGGCGATAATTTAAGTACTTTTGCAACAATGGAGACACGTTCAAGCCCTAAATCAATGGTGCTTGGATGACATTGCTCTAAATAATCTAACCATTGCGTAAGCGTTAAATGATTTGTTTTAATCATAACTCCATATATTCGCTATTCTCAACACCTCTATCATTTTCTAATCCACCATGGGCATTTAAAACAACCTCTTTGTGAATTCCATGTCTTGCCAACCAACCACTGGTGCCGTCTGGCATCGGTAAACTATCAGGTTTTTCCGAAGCTAACAATAACTTACTTTCATGAAGCTTAGAACTTTCACTTTGATCTTCTATTTCTTCACTAGTACTTCGATCTTCACACTGCAAAGGTCTTTGTTTAGGTAATCCTAGTACTAATAAAAATAAGATTGGCAGAGTCATCAAAAGTCCATGCAAGCCAGTAATAATTCCCTTTTGAAGATTCGAGGTTTGCGAATCTTGGCCAAATTGGGCTTGCATCGCATCATATTCAAAAATGATAGCTGCAATCAAAGCTAACAAATCTTCTATGTGATCACTGATAAATTCAAGGCTTTTCTTGCCAGCCAATTTAAAAATTGAGGCAAACAGGTTTAAAGGATGCAAACTTGAAAGCGCACCACCCGCCACAAGCGCACTCGAATATTGAATCACATTATAAAATTCAGTATCAGGCAAAAATTGAAAAACTAAAAGTTCTAAAGCCATTTGTACAACACCCGCCCATAAAGGAATATCTAATGGAATTTGAAGGAGTGTTTTAGGTATATTGAAAACTGGATTAAAAATCGTTCTATCAAATACCTTTGTATCAATATAATAAGAACCTATTCGAAGATGATCATTCCGACGTAGCATTCCACTAAGATTTGATATCATACTGGTTGCTAATCGCATAATAGCCAAGAAAGCAGGACCTATCGTGACATAAATAAAATCATCCCAAGACATTTCTTCGCTGTTTTGTGGTTTTATGAGCAGGTAAATAATAAGTGCTACAATCTCAGTAAAAATAAATGTATTAGCAGCTTGATTAATCGAGGACCAAATCATATGCAGCAATTTAAATGCGGTTGGTTTAGAATATTTATAAAGTAAAATGTCAACAAGACTAACATACATTAATCCAGCCCCAATATACCGCAAATAAGGCCTTGCATGGTTCGCCGTTTCGGGCTCGCCATCTAACAATCTTTGTGTGACTAAAGCTAAAAGTTGGCCTAAAACAGCTTTAGATGTGATATCAAGATAAATAAGGGTACCGTTACCAAAACCCAAAGCGATTTTCTTGACTCTTCGCTCTTGATTTTGTACTGTCATTGCTCGCATCGTTGTTGTACCTATGGATTAGAAAATAATATTAACGTTCAAATTATACACACGGAGGCTATCATGAAGCAATTGTTAAAATACACATTTTTTGGGTTTTTAATAATATGGGCAGGTTTTGCATCTGCTTCTCAACAAAATAAACATCATATAAGACTAATGTTTGTTCAAACGGCGGGGAAAGTCAGTATTCAACCTTTAGCAGGTCATAAAAATACTTACACAATTACCCTACGTCAAATGAACCCTTATGTGACTTATTTTAGCAACAGACCTTATCGTGTGGCTGGTATGTTAACTGTTCAAAATTTTATTAATCGATGGAATCAAGGTAAAGGTCCTGCTAATTTTAACCAAAATCCTCCAAATGCAAGCTTAGTCGCTTTGAAATCTAAATTTTTAGAAAAATCACAAAGTATTAATTTTGCTTTAGAAGTTTCACATCCACAGTATAACAGAGCACAACAAAGCTTAACTTATACCATTCATGCATTAAAAGGTGGTAAACAAATACCGGTTGGCAATTTCAATCATGTAGGTTTATTCATCGATGCATTTATGGGGGGTCCATGCCCTAGCTGTATCATCAACGGATAATTCATCAAACTCTCTCTCCCTGCGTTTTTCTGGGAGAGAGAGTTGGACTGAGTGGGTATAAAATGAATGAACAACTGTGCAATCGTTCGATAAAATCTAACTATTCCGTCAAAGCTGGCCAAGCGGCTTTTAAATAAACGAACATAGACCACAGGGTTAAAATGGCTGCTAAATACAAGAGTGTATAACCACTTAATAAAAGCGACCAATGTTCACCCGGTTTGTAAATCAATAAGAGAGTCACCGCAAGCATTTGAATCAGTGTTTTAGCCTTCCCAATGTAAGATACAGCAATGCTCGCTCTTTTTCCAAGCTCAGCCATCCATTCACGAAGTGCTGAAACCGCAATTTCTCTACCTACAATAATAGCAGCAGGAATTGTTATAAAATAAAGACTCTTTTCACCTACAATTAAAATTAATGCGACAGCAACCATTAGTTTATCAGCCACTGGATCTAAAAATTCGCCTAATGGCGTTGTTTGCTCAAGCATTCTTGCAACAATACCATCTAAAT
>JBFWPS010000154.1:0-5136 GCA_050249855.1 Gammaproteobacteria bacterium | reverse complement strand
CACCGGCAAATTCGTAAATACACAAAGAGCAAAGGTGCTTTTACGAGTGAAAATGCGCTGGTTAAATTAATTTATTGCGCCTGTCAAAAAGTGGTAGAAAAATGGGACCAGACCATGCACAATTGGGCGCTGATTGTTTCTCAACTACAAATTTATTTTGATGGCCGATTAAATTTGGGCTTGAGATGATTTAGGCTGACACAGTTAGATGAACACTCTCTACAACATAGCAGTGTATAATAATTTACTTCCTAGTTTATAGCTTACGTATTTTTCCAACGTTTGTGCATCCATAACCATTGGTCTGGATATTCTAGGATAAATTTTTCTAAAACTTCATTATAAGTTCGTAAGTTCAATCTGATTTCTTCTTTTTCATTATCAGATTTCTGCCAAGGGATTGCTGGGAAAAATTCTAAAACGTGTTTTCCATCACTACGACGGTAACTACGGGATGGTAAAACAGGTACTTGCATATACTTAGCAATCATGGCTGGACTTTTAAATGTACCGGCAGGTCGCCCAAAAAAATCAACCATCAGGCCATCTTTTGCACCAATACTCGCATGTTGATCCATCACAAAAACAACTGCATTATGTTTTTCTAAGGCATCACATACCGTATCAAGTGAATTTTTTTTAGGGATTACGTTTAAACCAGCTTTATAATAACGTCGAAATAATATCTGTTCTATTTTTTTATTAACTAAAGTTCTTCGAACAAAATAAAATCGACCTTGAAATTCTTTGAAATTTAAAATCCCTGCAATCGGTGCAAATTCCCAATTACCAAAATGACCTGTAATTAAAATAGCACCTTTAATTGAATTATGTTCTAAGGCTCTAATATATTCTTCCCCTAAAACAATCGCGCGATTTTTAATTTGTGATTCACTCATAAACCGCATCTGAATATTTTCTTTCAAGGAGCGCGCTAAATGCGTATAAAAACCTTTAGCTAATATAATTAATTCTTGTTTTGTTAATACGTCACCAAAAACTTGGCGTATATTATCCATCACTACTTTTTTACGAAAAGGGATAGCATGATAAAATATGCGACCAGCAAGCGATATACGCAAACTAGCAATATATTTTTTTAATTTTTGAATTTGATCAGTCTGGAACATAATTAGAAATAATAAGTGCTGTGTTAAGGCTTGCAAAACCACGACTAATGATTAAGGCCATAGGTGAGCGAGTTGATTGTGGCTGTGCATCTACACTAATCATATCGCATGTTCTTGCAACTTGTTCTAAATTTGCGATGCCAGGAACTTGTTCTTCATTAAGGGCTTGTAAACTTAAGAGAGATTCAAGAACACCTGCTGCAGCCAAGCTATGGCCAAGTGCCCATTTGTAACTGGTGACAGGAACTTGCTTATTACCAAACACTTCGCCTATTGCCAATGCTTCACTGGAATCAGAAGAAACCGTACCATTACCATGTGCTGCTATCATACCAATATCATTCGGACTTAGGCAGGCTCGTTCTAATACTTGCTTAAATAAACGAATCAAACCATCTGCGTCTTCTCGAATAGAAAAAACGCCATCCGCTTCATTGGTTGTTGCACCTGCTAATATTTCACCGTAAATCGTTGCATTACGTTCTTTCGCTGCTGATAAAGTTTCTAAAACAAATGTAGCCGCACCTTCAGCTAAAATAGTTCCATTATGTGATGCATCAAATGGACGTAATCCATCACGACTCAATGCCCCTAAACTACCGTAATAAATTTGTCCTTCAGGCTCAACACCTGCATCATAACCCACCACCAATGCCCTATCCATAATCCCTTGTTTTAAAGCATAAAAGCATTCAATCATGGCTTGTATTCCACTCACTGCATGATTAGCAACGTTATGATTGGGACCTTTAAAACCATTTTGAATACCCGTATAAGCGAGTACATTGTTTGGTAAAATTTTAAGTAACCACATTGGACTTACATAATTAAATAATTCTGTGCCAAACTTTTTCATATCACCTTGGCTTTGTGCCATCAGCGAATGAAAATCATAATTTTGTTGGAAACGAATACCAGGCGAACCAACATAAACACCGGTTCGATCATTAAAGAAAGTTGCGTCTGGCAAACTATCTCGATATTCCAATAATTGACTATGTGCTAAAGCTTGTGAAACTGAATTTAAACCAATAACATCGTGTCTTGACAATACTTTTAATAATTTACGATCTGTGAGCATGCGCTTTGGATCATAATCTTTAATTTCCGCACCATAAGGGAATTCCCAATCAGTCGCATCCCATTGCGATATACGATCAATACCTGATTTGCCATTTTTTACAGATTCTAAAGTACTTGCTAAATCAGCACCGACAGAAGATAAACAACCAAAACCGGTAATCACAATTCTTTCATTTGCATTACGCATATGACACCCCTTCATATTCAGGATGACGGAATACAAGACAGCTATTATGCCCACCGAATCCAAATGAATTTGACATTGCAACACGCACTGATTTTTTACGTGGTGCATCCGTAATATAATCTAAATCACAATCAGGATCAGGTTTATGACGATTCATTGTCATGGGTAATTGCTGTGTATGAATAGCCAAAACAGAAAATACTGCCTCTAATGCTCCTGCAGCTGAAATTAAATGTCCGGTTTGACTTTTGGTAGAACTAATAGGAATTTGATATGCACGTTCTTTAAATACACCTTTAATTGCATTTGTTTCGCTAAAATCATTCATTTGTGTAGAAGTACCATGTGCATTAATATAATCAACATGTTCAGCTGTTTGATTGGCATCTTTTAGTGCGCCTTCAATAGCTTGAATTGCACCATCACCGGAAGGATGTGAATCAGTAATACGATATGAACTTAAAGAATTACCTTCACCAGCAAGTTCAGCATAAATTTTTGCACCTCGACTTTTTGCTTTATCCCAATCTTCTAACACAAGAAAACCCGCCCCCTCGCCTAATACAAAACCATTACGTGTTAAATCAAATGGTCGACTAGCTAAAGTTGGTGTTTCATTATCCGTTGCAAGCGCACCTAACAAACAAAAACCTGAAATACCAATAGGATCAATCATCGAGTCAAAACCACCAGCAAGAATATAATCAGCGTCACCACGGCGAAGTGCCTGCAGTGCTAAACCTAAAGCATGACCACCTGAAGCACAGGCTGTATGCACAGAGATACTGTACCCTAAAATATTATGTAATTTAGAAATCAGCGCCAGACCACAATTTGTTTGTGTTTGTCCATATTCGTAGGCAGAAAAAATTTCTTTCCCTTCTAGACCTAATTTATGAAAATCTAATTCACCTGTACTAGCAAAACGTTGTTGAAATTTTTGTGCTGCATCAAAGGTTTGTGTCATTAATCCACTGCCTAATACTAATCCCCAGCGTGCTCCAGTCGTTTCATTAGGGCGGATACCAGCATCATTTAGTGCTTCTTCAGAAGCAGCTAATGCAAATGCGGTTTGTGGTAATGCATATCGCAATATTTTTTTATCTTTAATAACTTTAGTTACATCAAAATTTTTCACTTCAGAGGCAATTTGTGCTGGTAAAGTACTTGCATCAAAAGATTGTATTTTTGCAATGCCACTTTCTTTGTTTAATAATGCGTTCCAAGTACTATGAGCATCGTGACCTAAGGGAGATACGGCGCCAATACCTGTAATAGCAATTTTACCTGTCGTTTTAGTCAAAATTTATATCCTTACAAAATCTGCCTTTGCGATACATACTACTTTGTCTTCACAAAGACTTTTAAAATGAAATGTAAATGAATTTTCAGTTTGCTGCTTCAAAACCATTGTTGTAGTAATAACCTGCCCTGGCATAATAAAATCTTTCATTTTAATATCATATACTTTACTTGGTAGATAAGTTGTTAAGGTTTCTTTTCCAAACCCATCTGCTAAAAATTGCCTTGCTAAATTAAATTGACACTCTAAAAAAATTGTTAAAGGTAAAACCGGCTTTCTTGGAAAATGATCAATAAAATAAGGGGCTATAAGCGTTACTTTTTTTTGTGCGACGACTTGTTTGCCTGTTTCCCAACTAAGAATGTTATCAAATTGCGTTAATTCAGGATAATAACGAACTGCAGAAGAATCAAAAGCCTGACATTCAATATATGCAGGCATCTCTTGGGGTCTGTCGATCATATGTAATTGTCTTTTTACTTCTTCAGGATCATTAAAATCTTGCATAGGTAAACATGGACCAACTGCACTTTCAACAACTAAAATAGTTTTTCCACGGACTTTGGCTTCACCATGCCAATTGACTGCCTGATCATCTAAATCATCTACCGTTACACAAAGTTCAACGGTATCGCCCAAATAGGCTTGATCATAAATATTAACTTCAGAAACAATGCCTGCAACAGAGCGAACAGTTGCATTAGTTGATTTGATGATATACCAAGAACATAGCTGACCAATCGCTTCACCCACAATACAAGAAGAAAGTACAGGTTTGCCATCGATTCCAGAAGTTAAATAAGTATCAAGCGCTGTGACATTCTTAACACCACGGATCCCTTTACCTTGCTCATATGAAAGTATTTGATCCACAAACAAAAAGTTCATGCAGCGGTTCCTGCTGTTTCACCTTGTCTTGCCTGAGCATTTAATACAAGTTTACATAAGGTTGTCACTGTGAACAAAGTTGGAATTTCATTCAATTTTAAATTTTCTTTGAAACGTTGCTCAGGTACTTCTGATAAAAATTGTTTTAAAACAGCAATACCTGCTGGTGTAATAACACAATCTTTTTCAAATTCAGATTCAGATAATGTACCACGAGCTTCTTTTTCAATTTGGCCTCTAGGTATTTTAATACCAAAACCGCGTTCTAGACGAAAAACCAAATCTAAAAAATCAATTGATTCAGCGCCTAAATCTCCCATCAAACTACTTTCAGGCGTCACTTCGCTTTCATCTACCGCTAAAACGTCTGCAACAATTTCAGCGACCTTTGGATAAACATTATTAATATCCATACATATACTCCTCTTTAAGCCATTTTAAAACCACCATCCACATGGATGATTTCACCTGTAATATAATCCGCAAATCTTGAAGCTAAAAATAAAACTGTATAAGCAACATCTTCAGGCTGCCCATATTTTTTC
>JBFWPS010000153.1:0-5139 GCA_050249855.1 Gammaproteobacteria bacterium | reverse complement strand
TTTCCACATCAAAAGGACTTAGCATCGGTTTCTCCTCAAGGAAAAATACACACTATGATCCTTTTTTCATATTTTTCAAATGCTTACGAAAATATTTTGGGCTCTAATTTTGAGGGGATCATTGAGGTTAAAACCTAAAGACTAACGAGTTGAAATCAGTTAAAATGGAAAAAATTTTATGAAGGAACGAAGGATGTATCAAAAGGTTTTGGGATGTTGCGTTTGTTTAAATGCTTACTTTTGCAATTCATAGAAGATTTAAGTGACCGAAAATTGATGCGATTTTTGGAAGAAAATAATGCGGCCAAATGGTTTGTAGGTTTTGGGTTAGCGGAAATAACACCTGAACATACGGTATTTTGTAAATTTAGAAAACGATTGGGGACTAAGTTTTTATCGGAAGTGTTTCGCGATTTAAGGGAACAATTAAAACGTCAAGGTTTAATGAATGAAGTCTTTAGTTTTGTGGATCCCAGCCATTTAATTGCAAAAGCGAGCTTGTGGGAAGAAAGAGACCGAGCGATCCAGGGGAAGTATGAACGGTTAAATAATGAGGTATTACCGAAAGCCGCGATTGATAAACAAGCACGGATTGGCTGCAAAGGGCAATCTAAATTTTGGTATGGTTATAAGAAGCATACGAGTGTCGATATGCAAAGTGGATTAATTAACAAAATAGCGATTAGACCTGCGAACGAAAGTGATGCGAAAGGATTGGCACCTGTCTGCCCAACGCAAGGAAGTATTTATGCTGACAAGGCGTACTGTGTATCGAGGGCGAAGAAGGCGGCAGCGAAACGAGGATGCCATTTAGCAGCGATTAAGAAAAATAACATGAAAGATAAAAATATAGAACAAGACCGTTGGTATACGAAATTACGCTCACCGTATGAACGCGTTTTTTCACAACAAAATAGACGAGTTCGATATCGAGGCATTATGAAGAATCAATTTGCAGCGATGATGGAAGCCATTGGATTTAATCTAAAACGATTGTGTGTATTGGACCCACCGAATTTGTGTCTATCCTAGGAGGAGTGTGTCTAAAAAACGGCTAGAAGTATAAAGAAGTAGTAAAAATATGAAAACAGTGATTTAAACCAATAAAAATGAAATAAAATCGCTTATATTGATAAAAATTTTAGTTTTTAGTTGTTATTTTTTCAGCTGGCAACAGCCTGATTTAACAAGCCGTTTTAGAAGTTAAAAGCGATCAGCTCTGGTATTTACTGTCGTGAGTTTTGCCTCGAACTTAAATACGCAAGCGTTAAGAAATAATGATGTTAAAAATCATAGGGTAACCTTCCCATAAAATAAGACTGTTTTTAAAAAGAGTTTTCTATTCAATTTTTGTTAATGAACTGTTAAAAAAATAACAAATTGATCTTTCTTTAATTATTCGGTAAATTCCGATAAAATTGAATTTTGCGTATTTGCCATGACGGTAATTTTTAACCTTCATCAATTCAAATGAAAGGAAAGTTTAACAATGCATGATGGGTTATATGATAGAGGGGCTTCATTTGATCCTAGCGGAACGTATTATCAACCGCTAGTGATGCTTAGCTTAGCATTTGAGGCACATCTTGAGTGTGAAAGGCTTCGCAAAGTTGATCCTAATGATGATAGTACGTTTCGAATATATCCAGAGCGAGAAGAGTTCGGAAAATTTGATGACATTGTAATATCTTACAAGGTTGCAGGGGTTGCTAGTACTAGAGCGCTTCAGGTAAAACATCATAATACTGCGTATACCTTACATCAACTGTGTGAGGATAATAAACAACACAAAGTCGCATTATATATGTACTTTGATTCGTGGTTAGATATTAGAGAAAAGCATCCAAATCTGACGTGTGAATTATTTTCAACTCAAGGCTTAAATGAATCTGCTGTAGGTGCCCCAGAAAATAAATATACAAAATATTTAAAGATGTGTATTGATGACGAAGGAAGATTCACAATACAATTTATAATGGGTTATTTTACAGGGGCTGCTGATGAAGTTCGTGGTAAGCAGGAAATACGCTTTTTAACAGCATACGAAACTATGCTAAAAAGTTTCCTGCAGAAAGTGACGATGTTACAAAAGACCAATTAATAATTGAATTTTTATCAAATTTTCGATTACGCTTAGGGCAGGCATCGCTTGTTCAACTAGAAGAAAATCTTAAACAGCGTTTCCGTACAGAATATAATATATCTGGTGATGTTATATTGTTAGCGATGCAACATGATGTACAACAACAGCTTCTACCTACTGCAACAGGTCGTTTAATGCCAGATACTAAGAGAAATTTTCAAAGAAAAATAACTGATGCTATCGCAAAATATGTTATTTTTATAAGATTACAAGGGATCACTCATTTTTACATTGAACAGTTAATTTGTGATCATATTGCAGGATACAGATTTAGAAGAAACAGCATAGGGGATTTTTTTTCTGCTCTAAACAATCAGAAAAGATGTGTGGTTGTCCATGGGCCAGCGGGTGTTGGCAAATCAGCGATACTAAAACAATTTGTAAAAACACTATCTGCACAAGAACAGCAAAGAGTCGTATTTGTTCATGCAAAATCATCTGATGAAATTACACATTTATTGACATGGTCTGAAATATCCAATAGTTCAGAACCATGGATAATTGTCATTGATAACGTGAATTATTTTTTAGAAGACGAGGATGATTTAGAAGGAGAAGCGCGGAATAAAACAAAGACTTTTAATGAGTTGCTGCAGAATTTTAACCAAAGTAATTTTTCTGGAACTTTAGTGCTAGTATGTCGTGATGATTCACTACAATTACTTGAAAATACATTGAAAAGACAGCCAACAATTTATTCTACTTATGAAGTACCAGTTTTGTCGGATGATGAGGTCAATCAATTTTTGAATGAAAAATTTGATGAAGCTGAAAGGGCAGTATTACGTTCTGTCCCAATGAATACACGCGGCACTAACTTTTTACACATACCATTTTATTTAGCGCTTCTTTTAAAACAAAAACGTATGCTTGTTCATTATGATAGTAGTCGTGAGTTTTTAGATGATTATGTGCTTCGATTAAGTTTAGCGGGAGATGCAAATAACTTGCAGGCACGACTACTGATTGTTTGTTCACGTATCGCTTATTTGTCAATTGTAACGGGTCAAATGGCAGTCAATCCTCAATTTTCTGATTTATCAAGTCAAGAAGCTATAAGAAGCTTGATTGATGATGGTATTTTATCCTGTGAAAGTAGACACGATGCTGGTAAATTTAGTTTACATCACGATATATACATTGACTATTGTATGCGTCAATTGCTAACACAAGTATTCCATATTGATGTGGAAGTAAGAATGAGCTTACAGTCGTTGGTATTCTTTAAGTCTTGGTATTATTTGTCAAAGTGGTTTTCTCAACATCTTCAATTAATTGCACCGTATCTAACGAATTTAACAATTTATTCCCCTAGAGAAAATGAACTGTGGTTGTTAAGGTCGAAATTGGTGCATCTGATTGAAACAGCTGAGTTACGAGGAAACTTTAGAAGGCTTTTAGCAGAGCAACCGACTGTTATTGATCGAAGAAAT
Organism: Gammaproteobacteria bacterium; assembly: GCA_050249855.1. Classification (GTDB taxonomy): domain Bacteria; phylum Pseudomonadota; class Gammaproteobacteria; order JBGSLN01; family JBGSLN01; genus JBFWPS01. The sequence goes on along the minus strand of JBFWPS010000153.1, from coordinate 1,563 downwards.
AATGAAACTATCTTAATTTTATATAAAGTGATATTTTCTATCTGGTTAGAACTATGGAACAATAGAAATAACGGATTTTTTCGTGTAGAAGCCATTGGCCATTATGGTTCAGACAAATATCTTAAAAATTTTCGACGTATCACTATATTATGGTTCAAGTTGGCCAGTTATCTACGCATTGATAATGCAGATATAATCAATCGTTGTGTTGAAGAAATCTCTTGTCCTGTCAATCCGCAGACAAAGTTGTCACAGTCTGTCTCTTTGAATAAAACGGAAGAGTCATTTTTATTATTGCTAGTTGACTTACAACAAAATCAGGCTATTTACATACAATGTCCGAAGATAATCATTTTTGCGATAAAGCACGTGACGATCCATACTTATGAGGCGTTAAGAGAAGATTGGCCGATTCTGATGCATTATAGTAATAATAATTATTGGGCTAAGGTATGGGAATGTTTAGGTAAGATAGAAGGAGATCTACAATTACCAGAAGATATTAGACAAGAAGCTATAAATTTACGCCATCGTATTGCAAAAGCTTTAAGCTTATCTATTCGTGAAACAAGCAACCTTGATCAGACAAGAAGACAAGAATTACGCGATTTGAGAGATCATATGGTATTGCCTGATCATTTTCCTACACAAGCGTATTTACTGACTGAACGGGGTATTTCGACAGCTCATGAGAGAAGAAATCCTGTTTCTAGTGAAGAAGCTGTTATTGAACCTGAGCGCAAACGTTATAGAACAAGTTCATCGAAATAATTTCGACTTAATGTGATAGCCAGTTTTCCAATCGTGAATTGCATAAATAACCTAACGAAGATATTTTAAAATATAAATCACAACCATAATCATTATTCTATAGTTTTAAAAAAATAAGATTGAGATGAGTAATGTTCAATGGAGTCAGTAAATCTGTCTGTATAAAGGTTTATATTTATAATATAACTTAAACTTTATAGTATAAAGGATAAGAACAATGGCTATGAAAGTAGAAATGATTGATGAGTTATTGAAAAATTGCAAGATTTCAGATGATATTTTTGGTGAGGGCGGACTTGTTAAACAATTTGTCAAAGCATTATTAGAACGAGCTTTACAAGCTGAATTGTAAGCGTTTGCCCAAATACATCTTTTTAAATTAGAAGTAATTATTCACGCTTGCCTTAGTAAATTAATACTAGGAGCCAAATGATGAATAAAGACGATAAAGAAACGCGTCACGCAAAATGGCGCGCATTGGTTGAAGAACAACAAAGGAGTGAATTATCACAAACTGATTTTTGCGAACAACATGGCATTGTTTTATCTCAATTTACTTATTATTATCTACAAATAAAACCAAAGTCAAAGTTTCCTACCAAAATAAACACGCTCAATTCATTTGCGGCTGTTTCAGTGCAACCAGAAATAAAGAACCCCACTATCCCCCTATGTCAGCCTAGTTGTCGCCTCGAACAAAAACATTGAAGGGGCATTAGGAGATGACAAATGGCACAAGTATCAGAAGAACAAAAAGCATCAATCGAGGTAAAGAAACAATCAAAACGATTG
>JBFWPS010000152.1:0-5146 GCA_050249855.1 Gammaproteobacteria bacterium | reverse complement strand
AATATGACTCGAAGAAACTAAATCATTTAAACTAACCATCTCTATTTGATGCATCCTTCGCTCCTTCATAAAATTTTTTCCATTTTAACTGATTTCAATTAGATAGTCTTTGGTTTTCAACACTCCCCTAATTACAAAAACATTTTGCATACTAATTTTGAGAGGATCATTGAGGTGTAGAACACGTCATTTTTCTTCGTGTAATCGTGTTCCTTACGGTACCTTTGATCAAGAAACCTTTCCGCAAAACGATACGGAGCACAAGCCACGTCACTTCGCACTTGGCTTTTTGATATCACCGTTCCGCTGAAATGATAGATCACCATTTATAATTAACTCTGATGGATTACTCTTAATTAATCAAGCCTGATCTTTCTCCTATGTATAAACCGCGCTACCTTTTCCCAGAAGGTACCTCTTTAGTATCTATTGATTCAGGTAATGCAGTTTGATGAACGCTCCCTTCTTGCATCACTTCAGTTATTTTTGGTATGAAGATAAAATTCTTGATGCTTCGGCATCAATTTGATCGGAACTACACATATGTTTTTCTACCTCAACTAAAGTAGACTTTGCAGAATTCAACGCTTCTCTCATCTCAGCTTTAGAAACAGGATTAAAAAAAGCTCCTATAGCAGCGTAAATACTCCAAGATTTTTTTGTTGCAACTGTCTGACTTTGGTTTGATTTAAACATAGTAACCTCTACTTGATTCTTGCTGAGCTGTTAATGCGTAATTCATCTAAATCTTTAGATGTTTTTTCACAACGCTTTCTAAAAAGGCACATAGAGTTATCAAATGCATAACGCAACTCATCTTTACTACGCAAACAATTTTGCAAATCTGAACTCATAATAGTATTCAATTTAACAAAATCTAAAACTCTTTCATCAGCTCTTCTTAAGCGCGAATCAATTTCATCTAAACGATATTTTGTTTTTGACAAAGCTTCTTTAGCCTCTTTTAACTCTTCTTCACGATACCCCTTAGTTAAAATATACGTAGCACTTGCACCAACAAAAGCAGCACCTATGTTTGAATTTGCATAGTTCCAAAATGATTTTAGTGCGATATATAACTTTTCTTTCATGATAAATCCTAATTGAAATATCTTAATATACCAAAGCGCACGTTCCGGAGCAACGTATAAGCACGCATGTGTTATAACTGGGGCCCAACTCCAAAAGCGGTCCAAAAATGTCATTAGTTGCGCAATAATTCAACTAATCTTCATCGGAAATAGTTTTTTTCTGGCGCTACGGTGTCGTTCTCTTAGCTCAATATCAATATAGCGATCAGTAATGGCTCCAGAACTATGCCCAGCATCATCGGGTCGGTCGACATATTCGGAGAAAAGTTTCATTCGCTTAGTCTATGCTAGCTTCAATGATAATATTTTGTCCATATCAAAGGAACTATCATTAGCTGCACTACGGCGAAAGTCAAATTCCCCATGTAAATTCACATGGCCCCAAGTCATCACAGAGCCGTCCTTAATCAAGCTAATCATTTCAGAGCGTTCATCGCCATTCTGGCAGTTTGTCAGTAACTGCGACAAATATAAATAATTCCATAATACAATGCTGTTTTGGATGAGTACTTTACAAGCGACAGTGATCCGTTGCTCATCAGGGGGAGCTTGCTTAAACTCGCTGTTATTGGCATAAAATACGGCATTTGAAAATTTGTTCGATAGCTCAATTCGATTAAGTTGCTTCTCAATACGTTGGCGTAATTTCATATCGTCCAGATACGTTAAAATAAAAAGGGATTTAATGATCCGGCCAAATTCCTTCAGCGCTTTATAAAGTGGGTGATTGCGCGTATAGGAGCTTAGCCGTTTAAATAATTGTGATGCAGTTACGTGTTTCAGCTTAATCGTGGCCATGAAGCGAAGAATGTCGTCCCAATAATTAGTAATTAATTTTTGCCGGATTGGTCGGCTTGGCAATATCTTATAGCCTTTTTTCTCATAGGTTGATTTAGAAGAGAATGCATAAATACATTGGTCAGCAACATTCTTAATACGTGGCGCGAAAGTAGAACCCATAAAATGAGTTGCTGAAAAAATTAACTCCGTATATCCATGCGTGTCTGTTGAATGAATATACGTTTTAATAACATCATTATTGTTAAGGCCATCAATAACGTAAGCAGCTTCTCGGTTGGATGCACTAATGACGTTTGAATGAAATAATACTTGTCTTTCATCAATAAATGTATAAATGCTCACACCTTTCCCTTTTCCAAAATACTTAAATGAAAAATTAGCTAATAATGACTCTATAGCAACGTTGACTTTTCGGCCATCACTTGAACTATGCCGATTATTTTCATCAGCAATAAATACATTAGGCAAAGATAGTTTATTATAGCGGTTTCCAAAATTACTGAGCGATGTTATAATATCCCCCACAAATAACACGGGGAATAAAAATGACTGCAGCTTACTCAGAGGATTTGCGGAAAAAAATTGTTGATAGTTATGAAGCGAGTGAAGGAACTCAACAAGAAATAGCGGATATTTATAATATACACATCAGTACTTTTAAAAGAATTTATAAGCAACACCGTGAAACTGGAAGTGTGGCGTTAGGGTAAGCCTCCCTTAAAATACCCCAGGTAACGACTAGAGTTTTTTGGTAAAATATATACCAGGAGACTTTAGAGATGAAAAAGAAAAGATTTAATGAAATACAAATACTGAATGTATTAAAAGAATATGAAGCGGGTATTCCAACTGTGGATTTAGCGCGTAAGCATGGTATAGGTGAAAGCACTATTTATGCATGGAATGCAAAATATGCTGGTATGGAATTGGCTGACTTGAAACGTTTACGACAACTGGAAGATGAAAATACTCGTTTAAAAAAGATGTATGCGACGTTAAGTATGGATCATGAATTGCTTAAGGAAGTCCTTGAAAAAAAGTACAACGTGGATCTGAGCGACGTGAAATAGCGAAACAGTTAATTGAGCAACACGAACTGTCTATTAGTCAGGCCTGTCGTGTTGCACATATTGACCGCAAGACCTACCGCTATCAACCGAAGAAAAAAGAGGCTGACCTAATGATTGAAAATTTATTAAAAGCACTTTCTGCTCAGCATCCAACGTATGGTTTTCAAAAATTATTTCATTTGCTACGTCTTCAAGATTATTCATTTAATCACAAGCGCGTTTATCGTATTTACTGTAATTTAAGGCTCAATTTAAAAATAAAGCCCAAGAAGCGTCTCGCACCTAGGACAAAAGTTACTTTAACGCAACCGAAAAACATAAATCAATGTTGGTCTATGGATTTTATGAGTGATGCGTTAGTCAATGGACGGCGTATTCGAACGGCGAATGTGATTGATGATTGTAATCGCGAAGGGTTAGGCATTTTAGTGTCATTTTCACTCACATCAAAACGAATGACTCATTGGCTTGAACAGCTTGCGGTATTACGTGGGTATCCAAAACAAATTCGTCTTGATAATGGGCCAGAGAATATTTCACATCATTTTCAATCTTGGGCAAAAGCTCATGAAATTGTCATTCAATATATTCAGCCTGGCAAACCAGCACAGAATGCTTATATTGAACGTTTTAATCGTACTTATCGTGAAGCGGTTTTAGATATGTATTTATTTAGAAGTATTCAAGAAGTACAACAGATAACTGATAATTGGCTTAAACACTACAATGAGGAGAGACCACATGCAGCATTGAACAATCAAACACCGACCAATTTTATCAAACAATTAAGCCGAAATTCCTCTAGTTGTTAACTGGGGTAAATTTGGGGGTTTGACAACTAGATAGGTTGTCGATAGAATTAGGAAAAGTACCACTAATATTATGGAGAGTAATATGAAGACTAATAGTGACCAAAGCGATACGTCCGTCTCCATGCCAGCTCTTGGCACGATGATGATACCCTTAGGATTTTTTAAGGGTTTTGTGGCAAGTATTCCCGCCACGTGCGAGGCACTAAACACTGAGATACAAGCGACAGCTCCGCTAATTAACCAAGAAAAAATTAGTCGGTTTGCAGCCAACCTGTCCTTTACGAGCAAAGGCTAAGTAACCTTTTGTCCCGTGAAATTCTTTCAGGTTCTTAAGCCACTTTGTTGCGAGTATGTTTTTTACATCATTGATTCCAGGCCAACTTTAATCGTTGGCCATTCACTGGCGAGAATACTATAGGTGCAAAAATCACATACCGTACCATTCGGCATGATGCGATGATTTCTCAGTACGCCATCTAATTTGGCGCCCAGATTGTATTAATAATCGTGATGAATTTGGGCATTGGGAAGGAGATTTAATGATGTTTAAGCGCGGAATAAAATTAAATCTTATTACGTTTGACCTATCCCCCCTAAACTAGCCCAGCACATCGTAGAGTTTTCCGTTAATATGGCAACAAGGAGAACCTAAGATGAAGAAAAGATATACAGAAGAAAAAATTATCGGCATTTTGAAAGAACACGAATCTGGGATAAGAATCGAAGACCTGTGTCGGCAGTATAATATTGGCTAGAGCACCTTTCATAAGTGGAAATCCAAATAGAGTGGCATGGAAGCAAATGAAGCCAAACGAATGCGCGAACTGGAAGCAGAAAATACCAAGCTTAAGCGACTATTAGCTGATGTGATGCTTGATAATATTGCGCTGAAGGATGTGGTCTTAAAAAAGTGGTAGAACCACGAGCGAAACGCCCTGTGGTTGAGTATTTAAAATTGACATATCAGTTTAGCGAAAGGCGCGCATGTTCATTGCTGGAATTAAATCGCAGCAGTCATCGCTATTACGCTAAGCCATCAAATGATGGTCATGTTAAAGCTCGGCTAAAAGAATTGGCAACGCAATATCCTGTATACGGTTACTTGTTATTACATGGATTATTGAAACAGGAAGGACTCGTGGTGAATAAGAAACGTACGTATCGGCTATATACCGAAGCTAAATTGCAAGTTCGCACCAAGCCTAGAAAACGTTTACAGCGTCAAAGGCAGCCTATGTTGATGCCAACAAATGTAAATCAGCGTTGGTCTATGGATTTTGTTTCAGAACAACTAAGTAATGGTCGGCGTTTTCGCATACTAAATGTGGTTGATGATTATAGCCGCGAATGTATTTTGCAATATGCTGATATA
>JBFWPS010000151.1:0-5272 GCA_050249855.1 Gammaproteobacteria bacterium | reverse complement strand
TGCTTCTGATGCACTAGTTGCCGAATATGGCGCTTTTCCTTCGGTAATAAGTTCATAAGCAATGTGAGTACGATCCCAACGTTTGTCTCTATCCATTGCATAATAGCGACCAACGATGGATGCAAACTGCCCTGTTTTTATTTTTCTGAACAAGTCTTCAGTTTTTTCTAACGAACTTAATGCACTTTTAGGCGGCGTATCACGACCGTCTAAAAATGCGTGTAAATATAATTTTTGTATGCCTTGTTTTGCAGCAAGTTTAGAAAGTGCATGAATATGATCTTCATGACTATGCACCCCACCTGGAGACATTAATCCTATAATATGCACGGCTGATTGATGTTCTTTAGCAGTTTCCAAGGCATTGAGTAAAACAGAATTTTTAAAAAAGGAACCATCTTCGATAGCATGTTCTATTCTAGTGAAATCTTGATATATGGTGCGTCCTGCGCCTAAATTAAGATGGCCTACTTCAGAATTACCCATTTGACCTTCAGGTAAGCCTACAGCAGATCCGGCACCTTCAATCAGCATGTGAGGATAATGATGGATGAGTTCATCCCAATGAGGTTTGTTCGCAGCTGCAATCGCATTGTGCTCTTTATCTTGGCGGTATCCGAACCCATCAAGAATGATTAAAACCATCGGTAAATGTGCATTCAATGTTCGCATTTAAAAATAACCCTAGTAAACAAAGCTAGAGATTGTAGCAGGTCTGTGTATAATCGTGCAGTCTTATTGTATTGATTCAAGCCTTTTAGATATGGAAGAATGGCGTCAGGGGGGGTATGATGGAAAAAATGTTTTTATTTTTATCAAATCATTGGTTTTTATGGTCATTATTTGTAATTATTGCAATCTTGTTGGTCTATTTGGAGTTGCGTGAGCGCTCATCCGGTGTTAAGAAGGTTACCCCACAAGTGCTGGTTAATTTAATAAACCATGAAGATATGGTTGTGATTGATGTAAGATCAAAAGAAGCTTTTGATAACGGCCATATTTTAGGGGCAAAAAATTTACCTTTTGACGAATTTGAACAACGAAAAGCAACCTGGGAAAATTTTAAGTCACAAGCAATATCTTTAGTTTGTCCCAGTGATACGCAATCTATCCAAATAGGTGCAAAACTGCAAAAACTTGGAATAAAAGAAATTTGTATTTTACAAGGCGGCATTAATGCATGGAAAAATGCAGGCTTACCATTAAAACATCATTGAGGTAAAAAATGGCTGAAATAATCATTTATACCAAATCATACTGCCCTTATTGCGATAGAGCAAAAGCGCTTTTGCAAAGTAAAGGGTTAAGTTTTAAAGAAATTTCTATCGAGCATGATGAAAAATTAAGAGAAGAAATGATTGCTAAAAGTGGACGTAAAACAGTCCCGCAAATTTTTATTAATGACCAATCAGTCGGTGGCTTTGATGATTTATATGCGCTACAAAAATCAGGTGAATTAGATCAATTATTAATGTAAGGAGTTTTTAAAATGGCTAATACAGAGAATCAACCAGAATTTTCAATTCAGAAAATATATACTAAAGATATATCGTTTGAGGCACCTAATACACCAGAAATTTTCAAACAAGATTGGACCCCTGAATTAAAATTAGATTTACAAACAGCCTCACTTGCATTAGAAGCAGGTTTTTATGAAATGGTTATTCATGTTTCTGCAACAGTAAAAAATAAAGATCAAGTTGCATTTATTGCTGAAGTAAAACAAGCGGGTATTTTTCATCTTAAAAATTTTCCAGAAGATCAAATTAATCGAGTGCTTAATGTAATTTGCGCATCTATTATTTTTCCTTATGCTAGGGAAACTATATCAGATATGGTTGTGCGGGGTGGTTTTCCACAGTTGCTCATAGCGCCTGTAAATTTTGAAATGCTTTATGCTGAGCAACAAGGTGGAGCAGGACAGGCAGCTAAGGCGAATGGTAAAGTATCAGAAAAAATGGATTAAAAAATGAAACCAATCATTGTTATTGGATCAGGTTCGTGGGGAAGTGCACTTGCAATATTATTAGCAAATAATCAGCAAGCCGTTCGTTTATGGGGTATTGAAGAAGCAGAGTTAACGGAAGCTAAAAAAACTAGATATTATGAAACGTATTTGCCTGTTATAAGATTGCCTGATCAATTAGAAATTGAAACAAATTTAAAAAAGGCAATGGAAGATAGTGGTGATATTTTGATTGTAGTTCCTAGCCACGTGTTACGTCCGGCTATTAAAAACCTGTTACCTTATTTACACAATGATTCACGTTTTATTTTAGCAAGCAAAGGATTTGATCCAAGCACAGGACAACTATTGACACAAGTGATAGAAGAAGTGTGCGGAAAACCAATTCCAATGGCTGTGGTATCAGGTGCAAGTTTTGCTAAAGAAGTTGCCATGGGTGTTCCCACTGCTATTGCCGTTGCAAGTAAAGATGAATTTTTTGCTGAAGAAGTGATGGGATATTTTAACAGTCCTGTTTGTTTTCCTGAAAAAACAACGGATGTTGTTGGCGTACAAGTTGGTGGTGGTGTCAAAAATGTCATGGCTATCGCAGTAGGTATAGCCGATGGGCTTGGCTATGGTGCTAATACTCGTTGCGCTCTTATTACGCGTGGGCTTGCAGAAATGATGCGATTAGGTGTTGCTTTGGGTGCACGCGAACAAACATTCATGGGTATTTCTGGCATGGGAGATCTTATTTTAACTTGCACTGATAATCTTTCACGTAATCGACGATTTGGTTTAGCAATCGGTCAGGGTAAAACAGAATCAGAAGCACTTGCTGAGATTAAGCAAGTGGTAGAAGGAATTTCGAATGTGGAGTTAGTGCGTAGACTTTCGCATAAACATCAGATCAAAATGCCTATAGTAGAGCAAGTTTATTGCATGATTAGAGAGAATGCGGATCCCAGAAAAGCCATCGCTAAGATTTTTGAGGATTAAAAAATTTATATACTCTCTCTCCCCCAACTTGTTGGGGGAGAGGGTTGGGGTGAGGGGGTTATGAATTTACTAAAATTAACTTTTATCCTAAGCTTTTATCTTTTTATATCATCATGCGCTAATAATAATGTTGATAAAACACTGCAAGACACAGCACAAAATATATCTTTATTTGTAAATTCAAACATAGAAAACAAGCCAATTATTTCTCAAAAACAGCAACAAGAACGTGCGGAAATTTTGATAAAAAAATATTTTTCGCCATGGACAAATCAAAAGCCAAGACTTTCACTTGATGAAATAAAAAAGATAGAAACGGAAGTTTTGAAAAAATATCAAGAAAGCCCCGGTTGGGCTGGTAATCATCATCCTTATACAAAAAGCTGGATTAATCAGATTTCAAAAAATGCCGATTTTTCAAGTTTTCCTAATCAACATCAAAAAGCTATAATTGTTAATGCAACAGATTTACGTTTACTACCCACACAAGTACCTTCATATACTAATTGGCACGATGCAGGAGAAGGTTACCCATTCGATAATTTACAAATAACACGTGTTGTAGAAAACACGCCTGCCATTATATTACAACAAACACAAGATGGCGCATGGTCATTCATTCAAACACATAATTTGATTGGTTGGGTAGATAGTAAAGCCTTAGCATCCGTTGATGATGCGTTTATAAAAACATGGATGAACCATCATTATGTTGCTATTACAATAGATAATAATTCAGTAAAAGATCAAGCGAATCATTATCTATTTCAAACACGTATAGGACAGTTATTTCCTTTAAAAGGTGAAACAAAAAATAATTATCAATTTTTAGTAGCGGTTTCAGATGCAAGGCGTAAGGCACAAATCGAAATAGCAACTATTGAAAAATCAAATGCGACATTATTTCCTTGGATTTTAACGGAAAAAAACATTGCAAAGCTAGCAAGTCGTTTAATGGGTGCTCCATACGGTTGGGGTGATTTGTATGGGTATCGTGATTGTTCTTCTACATTGGCTGATATATTTCTTGTTTTCGGCGTTTGGTTACCAAGGAACTCAACGGAGCAACTATCCATAGAAAAAAATTATTCTTTAAAAAACGTATCAAATACACAAAAATTGAAGCTAATCAAAGAAAAAGGAATTCCATTTTTTTCAATATTAGGTTGGCCAGGGCATGTGATGCTATATATTGGAAATCATGAAGGAGAACCTTATGTTTTTCATGATAAGTGGGGCATGGTTACAAAAAATATTTTCTGGCAAGAAGGTAGAGCCGTCATTGGTAAAACAGTTATAACGCCGCTAACTTTAGGAAAAAAATATATCAATGTTCCACAGAGTTTTTTAACTGAAACGACGATGATGGTGGTTTTGTAAAGTTTGATTTAGAAATTTAGCAAGTTGTAGGGTGGGCAAAACGTGCAATACAAATCTATTTAAATTTCAAGAAACGTTAAGTGCACGTGTGCCCACCATAACTGAGTTTAAATTATTTATGTATTCTGATAATTTTAAAACCTTACAAACACCATCTTTCGAAAATAAATGAACAAAAATATCTGGATTTGAAAGTCGATAAATAAGTTGAATTTCACTGCTTGTTAGCTCAGAAGGATTTCCCAGTAAATAGATAGCTTCTATTTGAATATCCTTTCCAAAACTAGTGATAGCTAATCCAATACTAGCAAAAACAGCATCAGTTGTTAAAAACGCAATATCTTGTATCAATGCACCAGGAATATAATATCCCGAATTCAGTTTAATTAAACAAGCAGTTGTTCCAGAAGTTTTAAAGTCAACATGAATAATATGAGACTGTATAGAATTTAAATATTGAAAAATCTTTTCTTGGTCCTTGTGAGACGGATCAGAAAGTAAAGCACTAAAATCAATAGTATTCTGTTTTGCCTGATATGAATTAGTTAAGTCACCCAAGTCGCGTTCGCTAAAGGCTTTTGGGAGTAAATAATCAAGTTGAAATGGTTCACTGATTTCACCATTCAACGTGATGGAAAAAACATTTGCATCAGCACTCAGGAAACTCATTAAAATTTGTCTGCAATGACCACAAGGCATGACAAAATTGTTTGCTAAAGGAGAATCGCTATTTGTTTCAACATTATCTGGCGCACCCATAATCCAAATATTCGTAAATAAACATGGTTCACCAAACAATGTAAGTGCTGCGGCAATTGCATTTTGTTCAGCATGCAAACCTAAACGATTATGTTCTCTATTTTCTACATTCACCCCACCTACATAAACATAAGCGTTTTCATCCAATTGAACTTCAACAAGGGCCGCGACCGCAAAATGCGAATT